>NZ_JAIUJZ010000187.1:0-23321 GCF_020176775.1 Saccharopolyspora sp. 6M | reverse complement strand
GGTTTGAGGAGCAGGGCGGTCAGGGTGCTCGTTGCTCCTATGAGGGCGAGGGTGTGGTCCAGGGGGAGGTGTTCGGCTGCCAGGCCGAACAGGAGGGGGCCCACGCCCTGGACCGTCATGGTGGTGGTGTTGAGCAGGGCGAAGCCCTGGCCCTGCAGGGCTTCGGGGACGGCCGCCAAGTAGCGGCGCTGCAAGCCCAGCAGGTAGGCGGAGCCGGTGCCGGTGAGCACGTAGGCGGCCACCACCACCGGGTGCGGCGGGTCCGCCGCCAGGACGATCAGCGGTGAACCCATGACCAGCAGCAGCGGGCGGACCAGGCGCTCGCGGGTGCGCGGGTCGAACGCCCTCCCCACCACCACGTCCCCGATGAGCATGCCCGCCGAGATCGCCGCCAGGAGCACACCCGTCTCCGCGGGCGTGAGCGCCCGCTCGGCGGCGTACGGGATGATCAGGCTGCCGCCCGCGGCTAGGAACGCGGCGGGCAGGCACTGCACCGCGATCAGCCTTGCCACCCCCGGTGCGGCCAGCAGCGCCGCATTGCCCCGCACGGTGTCGCGCACGATCGACCCGCGCGGCCGCACCACCTCGGTGCGCGCCAGGAACAGGGCGCTGACCACCGCCGCCGCCAGGTGCGCCCCGGCGGTGAGCAGCATCGTCCGCTCCACGCCCGAACCTGCCGCCAGCGCGCCGCCCACCGCCATGCCCACCAGCTGCGCCGCCACCGCGACCAGGTACGACAGCGAACGCCCCAGCACGTAGGCGTCCCCGGCGAGGACCGCCGCGAGGACGCGGGCCGCGGCGCCCGTCGTGACCGGGGTCAGGCAGGCGGCGGCCGCGACGAGCAGCAGGCAGGCCCCGACCGGCAGCCGCCCGAACGCCAGCAGCAGCCCGACCGCGGCCTGCACGCCGTAGCCCGTCGCGATCAGCGTCCGCGGCGCGAACCGGTCCGCCATCGCGGCCAGGAACAGCCCACCCGCGGCCTGCGGCAGGAAACCGATCGTGAACGCCACCGCCGTCAGCAGCGGCGAACCCGTCCGGTCGTGCACCAGCACCGCCAGCGCCACCGACCGCACCGTGTCCGACAGGACGCCGAGCAGCCGGACCGCGAACAGCGCGCGGAACTGCGCCACCGCGAAGACCTGGCCGTAGGTGGCCTTCACCGCGAACTCGTCGCCCATGCCGGGGATGCTTCCGGAAACCTCCGCGGGATCCCAGGCGTTTTCGCCGCGCTCAGCCCCGCGGGATCGTCCGCATCGCCACCAGCGCCGCCGCGAAGGTGATCGCGGCCGCGGCGAGGGACGTGGTCTGCATGGCACCGGTGAACGCGTCCCGTGCGGCCACGAGCAGCGGCGAATCCGGTGGGAGCACCGACGACGCCGCCGCCAGGGAATCCGTGAACGCCGCCCGCGCCTCGGCGGGGAGCTGGTCCGCGGGCGGCAGCGCCGAGCGGTACCGCAGCGACACCGAGGATCCGAGGATCGCGATGCCCAACGCGACACCCAGCTCCATCGCCGTCTCCGAGATGGCCGATGCCGCCCCCGCCTTGTGCGGCGGCACCGCCGACACCACCACGTCGGTCGTCAGCGTCTGCGCGATCCCCACGCCCAGCCCGGTCGGCACCAGGGCCAGGCCCAGCCAGAAGTAGGAACCGGCGCCCTCCGCGACCGCCACCGCGACGAGCCCGGCCGCCACCAGCAGCAGGCTCACCGCGATCGCCCGGCCGGCGCCCAGGCGGCGCGACGCCCAGCCCACCACGGCGACCGCGGCCATCGCCGACACCGTGCTCGGCAGCTCCCCGAGGCCGGCCGCCAGCGGCCCGAAGCCGCGCACCAGCTGCAGGTACTGCGAGAAGAAGAACAGCAGGCCCATCAACGCGAACACCGCCATGAAGCCGGCGAACACGGACCCGCTGAACGCCGGGCGGGCGAACAACGACACGTCGATCAGCGGCACCTCCAGCCGCCGCTGCCTGCGCACGAACGCCCAGCCGCCCACCAGTCCGGCCAGCAGCGCGCACCCGCCCGCGGCGTCGGCGCCGGACGCCACGGTGTGCTTGATCGCCCACACCACCGGCACGATCGCCACCATCGACAGCACCGCCGACACCAGGTCGAACCGGCCCGGGTGCGGATCCCGCGACTCCGGCAGCAGCCACATGCCGCTCACCACCAGCGCCGCCATCACCGGCACGTTGATCAGGAACACCGAGCCCCAGGCGAAGTTCTCCAGCAGCACCCCGCCGACCAGCGGGCCCACCGCCGCGCCGCCGCCCGCCGCGGCCGACCACACCGCGATCGCCCTGGTCCGCTCGATGGGGTCCGGGAAGATGTTGCGCAGCAACGACAACGTCGACGGCATCAACGTCGCCCCCGCCACCCCGAGCAGCAGCCGCGCCACGATCAGCATCGCGGCGCTCGTCGACAGCGCCGCCAGCAGCGACGCCGCCCCGAACGCGGCCGAACCGACCAGCAGCAGCCGCTTGCGGCCCACCCGGTCCGCCAGCGAGCCCATCACCACCAGCAGCCCGGCCAGCGCCAGCGAGTAGACGTCGCCGATCCACAGGACCTGCGCGGCCGACGGGGCGAGGTCCGCGGTCAACGCGGGGACCGCCAGGTACAGGACGGTGTTGTCGATCGCCAGCACGAGCACCGCGATCGCCAGCACCGCCAGCGCCGCCCACCGCCCGCGTGGGGAGAGCACCTGCGGTCGCGCTTCCGAATCCAGCTGCATGAGCAGTACTGTACTGACCAGTCGGTGCAGTTCCCAGGTGGTGCTGCTCTCCGCGGGGCGTGCGGAAGGATGGGCGGCATGGGTCGAACAACCGGGCGCGCACCCGAGGACACCCGCCGGAACCTGCTCGACGCGGCGAAGCGGGTGATCCGCGAGCACGGCATCGGCGCGACGCTCGACGTGATCGCCCGCGAGGCCGGGGTGTCCAAAGGTGGGCTCGTGTACCACTTCGCGAGCAAGCAGGCCCTGCTGGTGGCGCTCGCGCAGGAGCAGATCGACCTCTTCCGCGGCGAGGTGGACGCGCAGCTCGTCGAACCCGAGGGTGTTCCCGGCCGGCTCACCCGCGCTTACGTGCGCGCGAGCACCGCGACCGTCGACGGCGAGGAGATCCGCGAGCGGTTCAGCCTGATCGCGCAGCTCTACGTCGTGCCCGAGGTGGTCGAGCTGGCGAAGGAGGACGACCTGCGCTGGCAGCGGGACCTCGACGCCGACGGCGTGCCCGAGGCGACCCAGGTGCTCGTGATCGCCGCGGCCGACGGAGTCGGCGACCGGCCGCTGTGGGCCTCCGAACTGGAGCCGCGGGCGCGGGCACGGCTGGAGGCCGACCTCATCGCCATGGTGGACGCGGCGGTCGCCGACGGGGCTCGGTGATCCGGAAGGGGCTTCCCCCGGGGGCACTGATCGTGAGCTGACGTCACGGTGGGTGCATGCTCGGTTGCGAAGAGGTTGCGAAGTTACCTTCGGGTAGTCGGAGTGATTGTCATTACTCCGTGTCGCGGGTCACGCTCGATGTCGACCTACTCAGCGGTAGGTCGATTCGGTTCGCCACTCAACGAGGAGTAGCCCGTGAACCTCCGTCCGTTCCACCGCGCGGCCACGACCGCGCTGACAGCCGTGGTCGGGGTCTCGTTCGCCGTCGCGACCGCGTCCGCCGCGTCCGCCGCGTCCGCCGAGGAGCGGCCACCGTTCTACGAGCCACCCGCGGAACTGCCGGGGGGCAACGGTGACGTCGTCCGATCCGAACCGTCCGAGTACTTCCTCGACCCGCTGAAGACCATCCCCGTCGACGCCGACGTGCAGCGGGTCATGTACCGCTCCACCGACGGCGACGGCGGGCCGATCGCGGTGACCGGCACCGTCATCACGCCGAAGGACGACTGGAAGGGCGACGGCGAGCGCCCCGTCATCGGCTACGCGCCGGGCACCCAGGGCATGGCCGACCACTGCGCGCCGTCCCGGCAGCTCGCCAACGGCACCGAGTACGAGGGCTTCTTCATCAAAGCCATGCTCAGCAAGGGCTACGCCGTCGCGATGACCGACTACGAAGGCCTCGGGACGCCGGGCTCGCACACCTACGTCAACCGCGAGGTCACCGGGAATGCGGTGCTCGACGTGGTGCGGGCCGCGCAGCGGCTGCCCGACGCGGACGTGCCGGACGACGGACCGGTGGTCCTCTACGGCTACTCGCAGGGCGGCGGGGGCTCGGCGTCGGCCGCCGAACTCGCCGGGAGCTACGCCCCCGAACTCGACATCAAGGGCGCCGCGGCCGGTGCCGTGCCCGCCGAGCTCGGCGGGGTGGGCGAGAACCTCGACGGCAGCCCCTACGCGGCGTTCCTCGGTTACGCGCTGGTCGGCGTCGCCGCCGGCTACGACATCGACCTCGACCCGTACCTGAACGACACGGGCAAGCAGTTCCGCGAGGACGTCGAGAACTCCTGCACCATCGACGGCATCGCCAAGTTCGCCTTCGCCAAGTCGGCGGACTACAGCGCCGACGGCAGGCCGGTGACCGACTACCTCGACGAGGCACCGTTCGCCGACGTGGTCGCCGAGCAGCGGATCGGGCGCACCGCCCCGGACTTCCCGGTGCTGGTCTCGCAGAGCCGGCTGGACGACGTGATCCCGTTCGAGCAGTCCAAGACGCTGGCCGACGACTGGTGCGGTGCCGGCGCCGACGTGCAGTTCGCGCCGAACCTCGGCCCGACGCACATCGGCGGCGCGGTGGCCTCCTTCCCGCGCGCGTTCCAGTGGATCGACGACCGGGTGGCGGGCAAGCCCACCGAGCCGAACTGCGGGAGCACCGACCAGGCCCCGGCCGATCCGGAGATCCCGGTGGACGAGAACCAGCCGCTGCTGCCGCAGCTGTCCGAGCGGATGGACATCCACTGACCCGGTGATCGGAGCACGGTGGCGGAGTGCCGCCCCTTCCACGCGGAAGGGGCGGCACTCGTTCGTCAGAGCCGTTCCAAGGTGATCCGCACCGAGTTGCCCGTGCCGGTGGCGCCGTAGCTCTTGGACGTGCCCTTCGGGCAGGCCTTGCCGCTGCGGAAGGACTTGTTGCCCGCCTTGCCGCTGACCCGCACGCACTTGCCGTCCGCCTTGGTGTCGGTGACGGTGCCGCGAACGGTGATCTTGCCGGACTTGCAGGTGACCCGGAACGTGGTCGTGGCCCACGACGTCCGTGCCGTGTAGGTCTTCCCGCACACGGCCGCGATCGAGGCGTCGTCCGCCGGTGCCGGCGCGGCCACCGCCGGAGCGGTGAGCATGCCCGCGAAACCGGCCATCATGGCCCCGGCCACGAGCAGGCGCTTCGTCTTGTTCATGGTGTTCCCCCTGTTCCCACGGGAATGTCCCGTCGTTCGCCCCTGCCGAGGAACGGCAGCGGATCCCGGCTGAGCGACCGCGGCGTGCACAACACGTCCCGCGATCACCCGGCCCCGCCCCCAGCGACCCCCGGAGCGCGGCGTCGAGCCGCGTGGACCCAGGTTCGCGAGATCGTCCGCGTTGGGACAACCGGGTGGGACATCCCTGGGACGTTGGGATGAAAGGGCCTTCGTGACCAGGATTGATCGGGTCATCTTGGGACGAATCGGGATCACCGGGACGTCGTCCCGTGCAAGACTTCCCGGTCATCGGAAGCAGAGGGGAGCCTGGGGGATGGCCGGACTCGGCGTGGAGGTCGCGCGGCGGCTCGACGAGCTCAAGCGGCGCAGCGGTCGCAGCTACGAGCAGATCGCGGGGCGCACCTTCCTGAGCAGATCGACGGTGCACCGGTACTGCAGCGGGCAGAGCGCACCGCAGACCTTCGCCGCGGTCGAAGCGATCGCCACCGCCTGCGGCGCGACCGGGGCGGAGCTCGACCGGCTCTACCGCTGCTGGGAAGCGGAACGCCGGGCGAGAACGGCGGATCCGGTGCCGCGCGGGGTGCGGGCCGCGATGTCCACCGTCGCCCCCGGGAACGCCGTGACGGCCGGAAGTGCGGAAGCGGCCGGGCTTTCCGATGCGACCGGGACTTGGGACACGACCGGGTCTCCGGACACGACCGGGATTCCGGGAGCGAGCGGGATCACGCACGCCACCGGGGCCCTGGGCGCAGCCGGAAGTCCAGGAGTTTTCGGGGGTCTGGGCGCAACCGGGGGCTTGGGCGCAGCCGGAAGCTCAGGAGCAACCGGCAGTCCCGAAGCACCCGACAGTCCCGAAGCACCCGGCAGCCCTGAAGTGACCGGCAGCCCTGAAGTGATCGCCAGTCCCGAAGCGGCCGGAAGTTCCGGAATGGCTCGAAGCTCCGAAGCGGCCGGAAGTTCCGGAGACGCCGGAAATCCCGGAGCGACGGGGACCGGCGACGCCGACGGAGCCCCGGAGCCCGCCGGAGGATCGGCCGCCTGGCAGGCGCCGAGCACCGCGGGGCCTCCGGCGGGCACGGCAACCCCCGGCGGCCCGGCGACCGGCCCGGCGACCGGCTCGGTGCCGCGCCGGGACCCCGTTCCCGAGGCGCAGCCCGCCCGTGCCGAGCCCGCTGCCGCCACCACGACCCTCGCGCGACGCCTCCGCCGCTGGTGGTTACCGGCATCGGCGGTCGCGGGGCTGCTGGTGCTCGCGCTGCTCGCGTACTCGCTGCGCGCGGGGCCTGGGCCGCAGCCGCTGCACAGCCTCCCGCCGAACTGGACCGATGTGCCCGCGGAGATCGATCCCGACTTCGTGGGCGTCACCGTGAGCAGTTCCACCGGCGGGATGCCCGGCTTCCCGGTCGATTCCGTGCGGCTGTGGGACTCGGGGACGCGCTGGCAGGACCTCGAACCGGAACGCGGGCGCTACGACTGGCGGACCCTCGACCGGCTGCTCGACTCCGCCCAGGACGCGGGATTGCCGGTGGTGTTCACCTTCGGTGGGACACCGAGCTGGGCGAGTCCGCGCGGTGAGCGCTCCGCCTACCGCGATGATGCGCGCACCGGGCCGCCCGACGACCTCGCCGACTGGGAGCGGTTCGTCACCGCCGTCGCGACCCGTGCCGCGGGCCGGGTGGAGGCCTACGAGCTGTGGGACCTCGGGCCGCCGCACTTCGACGGCACGGCGGAGGTCCTGGTGGAGATGACCGAGATCGGCAGCCGGGTGGTGCGGGAGCTGGACCCGCGCGCGCAGGTGGTCTGCCCGGCTTTCGGCGAGCTGTGGGATCCGGCCGCCGACGCGCACCTGGAGCGGTACGCGGCGCTGCACGGCTACGACCACTGCGACGCGGCACCGGTGGAGCTGCGCCCGCGCCGGACGAGCGACCCGCCGGAGACCATGACCGAGCTCGCCACCCGCGTGGAGGCGACCCTGCACCGCGGCGGCGCGAGCCCGCGGATGTGGAACACCGGGGCCGGCTCCGACGACCCGTACGAACCGCAGGTCCCCGCCGAGCTCGCCGCCGACTTCGCGGTCCGCTGGTACCTGATCGGGCTGTGGATGGACTACGACCGCGTCTACTTCGACGGCTGGGGCGGCGACGAGGGGCCGATCCCGTTGCAGGTGGCCGGTTTCCAGCCGACCGAGGCCGGCCGGTACGTCGGTGAGCTGCGGGAGTGGTTGCGCGGTGCGCGGATCAGTTCCTGCGGGCACGGGGCGGAGGCGCTGCTGCCGGACAACGTCTGGCAGTGCCGATTCGATCGGGGCGGCCGGGCCTTCGTCATCCGCTGGACGCACGAGGGGACCGCGGAGATGGCGCCGGATCCGGGCATGGCGGTGGTGCAGCGGCTGGACGGCTCCCGCGACCGGTTGCGGCCGGGGGAGCGGGTGGAGGTCACCGGCAGTCCCGTGCTGCTCCGCGCCGGATGACCCGGTGGCCGGGACCCCGGCAGCGCCCGTCAGCCGCGCAGGGACAGCGCGAGCCGCACGGCGTCGGCCCGGGAGTGCAGGTCGGCCTTGCCGAACAGGTTGTTGATGTGGGTCTTCACCGTCGCCTCGCTGATGTGCAGGTGCCGGGCGATCTCCCCGTTGCGCAGGCCTTGCCCGATCAGGTCGAGCACTTCTCGTTCGCGGGCGGTCAGCGCGATCGGCGGTTCCGGCGCCGGGGCGGCCCGGCGGGTGGCGAGCTCCAGCAGCCGGGACTGCACCTGCGGGTCCAGCACCGAATGCCCGGCGTGCGCGCTGCGCACCGCTTGCACGATGGTGGCCCGGTCGGCGTCCTTGGTGAGGTAGCCCTGCGCGCCCGCCTGCAGCGCGGCGAGGATCGACTCGTCGTCCTCGAAGGTCGTCAGCACCACCACCGGCACGCCGGGCCGAGTCGCGCGCAGCTTCCCGGTGGCCTCCACCCCGCCCAGCACCGGCATGTGCAGGTCCATCAGCACCACGTCCGGGGCGTGCTCCGCGGCGGCGGCGAGGGCGCGTTCGCCGTTCTCGGCGGTGCCGACCACGTCGATGCCGGGGTCCAGGCCGAGCATCACCGCCATCGCGTCGCGCACGGCGGCCTGGTCGTCGACGACGAGCAGTCTGATCGGGTTCATCGCGGCAGCTCCATCCGCACGGTCCAACCGGTCTCGGGCGGGGTGCGCGGTCCGGCCCGCAGCGTGCCGCCGAGCAGCTCGGCGCGTTCCCGCATCCCCACCAGGCCCATGCCGCTGCCCTGGTCGCCGTCCGGGACCGGCCCGGTGGCGCCGCCGTCGGTGGCGGTGAACCGGACGGAGTCCTCGGTGCACTCCAGCAGCAGCTCCGCCCGGGATCCGGGGGCGTGCCGCCGGGCGTTGGTGAGCGTTTCCTGCGCGGTGCGGACGACGGCCTGCCCGATCTCGACCGGCACGTCCTCGGCGTCACCCCGCACCGCGAGCTCGGCGGCACCGTCCTGCGCCAGCCGCGTCAGCGTGTCCACCAGCGGCAGCGCGCCTTCGCGCAGCGCGTGCACCGCCCGCTTGGTCTCGCCGAGCCCGGTGACGGCCAGCGCCCTGGCCCGGCGCACCGCCTCGTTCGCCTCGTCGGAGCGGCCGCCGGCGTGCAGGGCGTCGGCCATGTCCAGCTGCACGGCGACGCCGGACAGCGAGTGGCCGAGCACGTCGTGGATCTCCCGGGCGATCCGGCTGCGCTCCTCCAGGGCGGCTTCCCGCGTTTCGGAGGCGATGGCGCGCCGGGTCTGCTCGGCGGCCAGCAGCGACGCGGCGCGGGCGTTGACCCGCTCGCGGCGGGCCATGCCGATGTACAGCGGCAGGCTCACCATCAGCGCCAGCCACCACGGCGGGCCGTCGGGCACCTGGAACCAGAACTCCAGCGTCCAGGTGGCCGCGGCGGCGGCCACCGTGCTCGCCACGGCGACGAGGAGCGCGGCGCGGCGCGAGCTCAGCTTGTCCCCGGCGGTCGCGCAGGCGATGAACACGAACGCGGCGCCGACGGTCCGGGGCGCGAGCGCGAACACCATCGCGCCCGCCAGCGCGTACACCGCCACCAGCGCCACCCGGGCCCACTCGGGTCCGCCGCGCCACGGCACCGCCGCCGCGCACGCCGCCACGACCGTCACCGCGCTCGTCACCCAGACCAGGCCGGTGAAGTGGGCGGGCGGGGCCTCCCGCAGCTGGACCACCAGCAGCACGGCGAGGAAGACGACGACCACGGGGCGCAGCAGCTGATCGGTGGCCCGCAGCGCGCGCTGCCCGGGCGAGGTCGTGGTCATCGGCCGCGATGTTCCTCCGGGGCTCGTCATCGCCGGGCACCGGGGTGCGCGTTCCGCCGGTCGGCGGCGGCGTCGCGGAGGCCGTCGAGCACCGGGGCGAAGCTCCGCATCCCGCGCAGGTCGCCCGCGTCCCGCGCCTTGCGCTGCATCGAGTCCAGCATCGGCGAGGGAACCGGTGCCGCGTCGCCGCGACCACGCGACCACGGGATCCGCCCGGTGCCGCGCACGCCCTTGGCCAGGATCGCCACGCCCTCGGCGAGCACGGTGAGCCCGAGGCTGAACGTGATGCCGCCGCCCGCGTGCAGCCCCACGGCTCCGGCGAGCAGCCCCGAGCCGAGCTTCACGGCGATGTTCACCACCCACAGCACCGCGGTCACCCAGGTGTAGCGCATCATCGCGTGGCCGTCCCGCTCGTAGATGCGGACGCTGAACCCGCGCAGTACCCCCAGCACCACGCTGATCACGGCCGTGGCCACCAGCATCCCGATGGCGGCGGGCGAGTGCGGCACCTCCCGCAGGTTCACCGCGCCCACCACCGCGATGACCGCGGGCACCAGCAGCATCCGCTTGCCCTCGACCGGTTCTCCGGTGAACCGGCGGACCAGCACGTAGCCGATCAGCGCGACGATCAAGATGATTTCGATGGGACCGCTCACGGATCCGCACCTCCCCGTTCGGAGTTCCTCGTGTCGTCGATGACGTTAGGAATTCCGGCGGCCGGAGTCGTGGGGCGCGAACCGTATTCCGGGTGGAGATCCGTCTCCACCCGGGTGCGGCTCACCCGTCGCGGGCGGGTCGCTTGTCGCGCTTGAGGAGGGGGATCTCGGACACCGGGATCGGTTCGCCGGGCAGCCCGGCGCCGGGGCGTCCGGGTGTGCGGAGCCCGTCGAGCATGACCTGCAGGGCGCGTTCGGCGAGGCGTTGCGAGTCGGGGTGGTCCGGCCCGGGACGCCGCAGCAGCATCGCGAAGATCGCGGCGATGTCGCCCGCGCCCACGTCGGCCCGCAGCGACCCCTCGGCCTGCGCGGTGGCGACGACCGAGTCGAGCGTGGCCAGCAGCGAGTTCCGCAGCCGCTGGGTGATCTCGTCGGCCTTGACGATCTCCCAGGCGCGCGGCGAGGACATGCCGAGGTGCACGCTGAGCTGCAGCTCGTCGGAGCTCTTGAGGAGCCGGACCAGCGAGTCCCAGCCGGTGGGTTCTTCCACGGCCGCCGCTTCGGCCTGCGCGAGCGTGTTCGCGAAGTTGTCCCTGGCCACCGCCCGGATCAGCGATTCGCGGTCCGGGAACCGCCGGTAGAGGGTGCCGACGCCGACGCCCGCGCTGCGCGCGATCTCCTCCATCGGCACCTCGGGGCCGTCCGAGGTGAACAGCGATTTGGCCGCGCCGATGATCTGGTCCCGGTTGCGGCGGGCGTCGGCGCGCAGCGGTGGTTCGCCCGTCGAAGCCGAGAAGTCCGTGGTCACGGCTCGCATTGTCGCATCCGCCCGATCGGAGGTGGACGGAAATCTTCCGCTTCAGTACCGTGGGAGCCATAACCGGAAGATTTCCTTCCGTATCTCCGCCTGGGAGGCAGCGCCCATGCCCGACACCACCGAACAAGCCGTGCGGGACTTCCCGGTCGCGAGGCGGTGTCCGCACGCGCCGCCCGAGGAGTACGTGCGGTTGCGCGAGACCAATCCCATCTCCCGCGTCCGGACACCGATCGGCGGCGAAGCGTGGGTGCTCACCCGGCACGAGGACGTCCGATTCGTGCTCTCCGACCCGAGGTTCAGCTCCGACCGGCGCAACCCCGCGTTCCCGTTCTTCGTCGCCGGCCAGCAGGAATCGATCAGCGAGTTCCGGCCCAACATGCTGTCCCTCGACGAACCCGAGCACGGCGTGGTGCGCCGCTCCGTGCTCGGCGAGTTCACCGTGCGGCGGATGCAGGCGCTGCGCCCGCGCATCCAGCGGATCGTGGACGACTGCATCGACGAGCTGCTGACCGGACCGCACCCGGCCGACCTGGTGGCCTCGCTGGCGCTACCGGTGCCGTCGCTGGTGATCTGCGAACTGCTCGGCGTCCCCTACGACGACCACGACTTCTTCCAGCGCTGCTCCACCGCGATGCTCAGCCGCAACACCCCCGCGGACGAGCGGCTGCGCAGCGCCGGTGCCGTCCGCGGCTACCTGCACGACCTGATCCTCGCCAAGCGGGAGGACCCCGGCGACGACCTGCTCGGCAGGCAGCTGGTCAAGATGCGCGACAACGGCGAGGAGGACGTCGAAGACCTCGTCGCGATGGCCACGCTGCTGCTCGTCGCCGGGCACGAGACCACCGCGAACATGATCTCGCTGGGCACGCTGACGCTGCTGGAGAACCCGGACGACCTCGCCGCGATCAAGGCGGACCCGGAGCGCACGCCCGGGATGGTGGAGGAACTGCTGCGCTACCTCACCATCGTCGAGACCGTGACCTCGCGGGTCGCCACCGCCGACGTCGAAGTGGGCGGCACGCTCATCCGCGAGGGCGACGGGGTCATCGCCCTCGGCCACACCGCGAACCACGATCCCGGCGCCTTCCCCGAGCCGGACGAGTTCGACATCGGCCGCGGCGCCCGCCACCACGTCGCCTTCGGCTACGGACCGCACCAGTGCCTCGGGCAGAACCTCGCCCGGCTGGAGCTGCAGATCGTGTTCGACACCCTGTTCCGCCGGATCCCGACGCTCGCGCTCGCGGGACCTCGCGCCGAGCTGCCGTTCAAGGACGACGCCGTGATCTACGGCGTGTACTCGCTGCCGGTCACCTGGTGACGGGGGCCGGCGTGCGGATCAACGCGGACACCGGGCGCTGCATCGGGGCGGGGCAGTGCGTGCTGACCGAACCGGACGTGTTCGACCAGGACGACGACGGCCTGGTGGTGCTGCTCGCCGACGACGTGGACGGGGAGCGGGTGGAGCAGGTGCGGACCGCCGTGCAGATCTGCCCCAGCGCCGCGCTGTCCCTCGCAGCGGACGGGTGACCTCCCGGGTGGACGGCCCGGTCGCCCGAGGAGCGGGCCGTTCACCCGGGCGTCACCACGCCTCCCGCTCCAGGGGGCGGGGGTCGGTGACGGTGGTCGACGGGGTCGCGAAGCGGCGGACGCGGCGTTGCGGTGCGGTGTGGCGCTCCCAGCCCGGATCGCCGGTGGCGGCGAACCGGACCCACGCCGAGTGCACCTCCCGCACCAGCTCCGGCGGAGCGCCGTCGCCCAGCAGGGCGCCGTCCCCGCGCAGCCGCGGGCCGTCCGCCGAGTCGAACACGAACGGCAGCTCCACCCCGTGCGCCGCGCCGAGCCGCCCGCCCAGCGCCGTCGACCGCCACGCGAACTCGTAGCGGAACGTCGGCAGCCCGCGCCCCGCGTGCGCGTCGGCGAGCGCCCGGGTGCCCGCCCCGAACAACGCGTCGCCGAGCACCGCCGACCGCAACTCGCCACCGGAGGCCGCCGGGCGCTGCCGCCGGTACGCCTCGACAAGCCGGTCCGGCTCCGGATGTGCTTGCGCCGCAACCGAACGCGCGTCCTCCACAGTGGACGAATCGAGCTCGGCGGCGGACAGGTACAGGTTGCCCTCCTCGGTGTTGTTCCCGATCAGCAGCTCCACCTCGGCGCCGTCCCCGGCCGCCACCGACACCGCGGGCTGCCGCTCCAGCACCACGCCGAGCGGCGTCAACCGCAGCAGCGGATCGTGGTGCCCCGGTACCCGCAGATCCGGCTTGCCCAACCGGGAGACCGCGTCGACCAGCCGCTCGTCCGGCACCTCCGGCACCTCGGCGAGCGGCACGCCCAGCACCCCGGCCAGCCGGTTCGCGACCAGCTCCGCCTGCGCGGGCACGAACGCGCCGAGCCCGTTGCCGCTCTGCACCACCGCCCGCCGGAACAGGCCCCGCGCCGCCGGTTCCGCCAGCACCGCGCCCACCACGGTCGCCCCGGCCGACTGGCCGGCCACCGTGACGTTGTCCGGATCGCCGCCGAACGCGCCGATCTCCGCCCGCACCCAGCGCAGCGCCGCCAGCACGTCCAGCAGTCCCCGGTTGTCCGGCGCTCCCGGCAGCGACAACCAGCCCGGCGCCCCGATCCGGTAGTCCACCGACACCAGCACCACGCCGTCCCGGGAGAACCCGATCCCGTCGTACAGCGACGCCTGCGCCGCGCCCGACACGAAACCGCCGCCGTGCACGAACACCAGCACCGGCAGCCCGCCCGTCGCCGCGTCCGGCGTCCACACGTCCACCGACAGGTAGTCGTCGCCGCGCACCCAGCCCGGGCCGAAGAACGGACCCATGTCCAGCCCGCCGAAGTCCCGGTGCGGCGACGGCGCCGTCGGCCCCGCCGCGGTCGCGTCCCGCACCCCGTCCCAGCCGGGCGCGGGCTTCGGTGCCGCGAACCGGGCCGGACCCACCGGGGCCGCCGCGTACGGAATGCCGCGGAACACCAGGCCCTCCGCCGTCCGCGCACCCCGCACCCGGCCCGCGCCGGTGCGCACCACGGCGCTCACCGGTTCGTCCAGCGCGGCCGCTCGAGCGCCGCCCAGGCGTCGATCGCGAAGCGGTCCCCGTCCCGGCTGACCTCGGCCGCGCCGTGCCCGCCGAAGTGCGCGGGCACCACCAGCGCGGTGCGGTCCGCCGCGAACTCCAGCAGCCGCCGCCGGGACGCGCGCGCCGCCGCCGGGTCCTCGTCGAAACCGCAGTTGTGCGACGGGTCCAGCAGCTGCACCGGGGTGTGCAGCAGGTCGCCGATGAACACCGCCCGGTCCGAACCCGACTCCAGGTGCAGCACCGACGAACCCGGGGTGTGGCCCGGCGCGGGCAGCAGCCGCAGGTTCTCGTCGATGACCCGCTCGCCCTCCCACAGCTCCGCCAACCCCGCCCGGTGCACCGGCGCCACGCTGTCCTCGAACACGTTCTGGTGGCTGCGCGCGCTCTTCGGCCGGTGCTCGCCCAGCGGGTTCCAGAACTCGAAGTCCACCCGCGGCAGCAGGTAGGTGGCGTTCGGGAACGTCGGCACCCAGTCCCGCTCCACCAGCCGCGTGTTCCACCCGACGTGGTCCACGTGCAGGTGCGTGTTGATCACGATGTCGACGTCCTCCGGCCGCACCCCGGCGCGGAGCAGGGCGTCCAGGTAGCCGGTGTTCAAGTGCCGCCAGTGCGGCGAGTACGGCCGTTCCTTGTGGTTGCCGACCCCGGTGTCCACCAGGACCGTGCGGCCCGCGCTGCGCAGCACCCAGGTCTGCACCGCGGCCATGAAACCGTTGTCGGCGGGCGACCAGAAGTCCGGATCCAGCAGATCCCGCTCGGCCTCGAACACCTCGGTCGGGATGTCGGGGAAGAACTCGTCCATGCCCATCGCGCGGCCGTTGATCTCCAGCACGCGCGTGACTTCGACGTCTCCCAGCATGATGCTCTCCATGCCGTCGACCATGCGCCGCGCACCAGGTCGCGGGGTATCCGTCACGTGACTGCACCTGCCGGGGCGGGGCTAGAGTCGGAGGCCGGGAGGCCGCGGATGCAGGAGATCATCGGCCGGGAGCGGGAGCTCGCGCAGCTGCGCCGGACCGCGCACGGCACCGGGCACGTGCTGGTCGTCACCGGCGACCCCGGCATGGGCAAGACCACGCTGCTCGACGCCGTCGCCGGACCGGGCGCGCTGCGGATCGCGGGCAGCGAGAGCGAAGCGAACCTGGCCTTCGCCGGGCTGCACCGGCTGCTCGCGCCGCTGCTGCGCCGCGCCCCGGACCGGCCGGAGACCGCTCGGCTGCGCTGCGCGTTCGGCATGGACCGCGGCGACGACGAACCCGACGTGCTGCGGCTGGGCCTCGCCGCGCTGGAACTGCTCGCCGAGCACGGCGGCCCGCTCGTCGTCGACGACGCGCACTGGCTCGACCGGGCCAGCCTCGACCTGCTCGCGTTCCTCGCCCGCCGCATCGGGACCGAACCGCTGAGCCTGCTCATCGGCGCCCGCGAGGACGAACCGCTGCCCGGCATGGACGGGCTGCCGACGCTGCGCCTCGAACCGCTCGGCGAACTCGACGCGAACCGCGTCCTCAACGCGCTGCCGCAGCCCCCGGCAGGCGCGCGGCGGATGCGGGTCCTCGCCGAAGCGGGGGGCAACCCGCTCGCGCTCGTCGAACTCGCCGCCGTCCCGCAGGAGACCGGACCCGGGCCGCTGGCCACCACCGAACGGCTGGAGAAGATCTTCGCGGCGCGGGCGCAGGAACTGCCCGAGCGCACCAGGGAACTCCTGCTGGAACTCGCCGCCGCCGACACGCCCGACCCGGTGCACGCGCCCGGTGACGGGTGGGCCCCGGCCGAACGCGTCGGGCTGGTGCGCTGGGACGGCACCCGGTTCCGGTTCCGGCACCCGCTGGTGCGCTCCGCCCTGTACCACTCGGCGCCGTTCGAGCAGCGCCGCCGCGCCCACTTCGTCCTCGCCGACGCCACCCGCGCCGAACCGGACCGGCACGCCTGGCACCTCGCCGCCGCCGCGACCGTACCCGACGAGGACGTCGCCGCCCGCCTGGAGGACACCGCCGAACGGGCCCGGCGGCGCGGTGGCTACGCGGCCGCCGCCACCGCGCTGGAACGCGCCGCCGAGCTCAGCCCCGACCGCGCCGACCAGGCCCGGCGGCTGGTGCTCGCCGCGAACTCCGCGCTGTTCACCGCCCGCTCCGGCTGGGTCGAAGACCTCGCCGCCCGCGTCGTGGACCGCACCGACGACCCCGGGCTGCTCGCCGTCGCCGCGCTGCGCGCCGGGCAGGCCCTCACCGTCAGCCACCGGCACGCCGCCGCGTTCGCCCAGCTCACCCGCACCGCCACCGACCTCGCGCACCGCGACCCGGCGACCGCGCTCGACGCGCTCGGCACCGCCGCCGTCGTCGCCTACTACTGGGCGGAACCCGGCCGCGGCGACGAGGTCATCGCCGCCCTCCCCGAGATCGACGGGCCGCACGACCCGGTCACCGAAGCGTGGGTGCGGGCCGTCGCCGACCCGATCGGCAGCCGGGAGGACGTGCTGCCGCGGCTGCCCGCGCTCGCCGACGCCGACTCCGGGCCCGGGCGGGCCATCGCCGTCGCCACCATCGCCTGGCTGCTCGACGAGGCGCCGATCGCGCTGCGGCTGTTCGAGCAGGCCTTCGACCAGTGGCGGGTCCGCGGGCCGCTGCCCGAAGGGCTCGGCTGCGCCCACGGGTGGGCGCTGTTCGAGGCCGGGCACTGGACGCAGGCGCGCGCCATCGCCGCCGACTCGGTGCACAACGGGGCCCGCGCCGAACTCCCGCACGTCGTCGCCGGCTCCCGCACCATGGACGCCGCGGTGCTCGCGCTGCGCGGGGACACCGCCCGGGCGCGGGAACTCGCCGCCGAAGCACTGTCCACGGTGGACCCGTCGATGAGCCGGATGGTGGCCGTCCGCGCCCGCTACGTGCTCGGCCTCGTCGCCGCGGCCGATGGCGACCACGCCACCGCCTACGCGCAACTGCGCCGCGCCTTCACCGCGGACGGCGGGTTCGAGCACTACCACCAGTCCATCGCAGCCCTGCCCGACCTGGCCGCCGCCGCGAACCGCCTCGGCTCCGGGCACGACGCCGAGCACGTCGTGGACTCCGCGGAACGCAGGCTCGGCGGCGGCGCGTCCCCGCGGCAGCGGGCGCTGCTGGAGCACGCCCGCGCGCAGCTCGCCACCGACCCCGAACCGCACTACGCGGCGGCGCTCGCCGACCCCCGCACCGGCCGGTGGCCGTTCGAGCGGGCCCGCGCGCTGCTCGACCAGGCCGCGTGGCTGCGCCGGGCCCGCCGCATCAGCGAAGCCCGCGCGCCGCTCGCCGAAGCGCTCGACACCTTCCGCAGGCTCGGCGCCGAACCGTGGACCGCCCGCGCCGAAGCGGAACTCCGCGCCTCCGGCGGCGCCGAACCCGCCGCACCCGCCCCGGACGTGCTCGCCGGGCTCAGCCCGCAGCAGCAGCAGATCATCCGGCTCGCCGCCCGCGGCCTCACCAACCGGGAGATCGGCGACCGGCTGTACCTGTCCCCCCGCACCGTCGGGTCGCACCTGTACCGCTCGTTCCCGAAGCTCGGCGTCAGCACCAGGACCCAACTCCGCGACCTGCTCGGGTGAACGGCCCGTCGGCTCCTTCTGAGAAGGGGTCGGGTGGCGGAACCTCAGCGCTCTCCGCGCTGCGGTGCCGGGTGCATGCGTGGTCGCTGCTCAGCGGCTCCGCCGCTGACAGGACCGTGCGGACGGGGCGCCGCGGGTCGTCACTCGTCGGATTCCTCCAGGGCTCCGATCCAGAGGTAATCGCGGGCCCGGGTGGTGGCGACCAGGAGCTGGCGTTGCAGCGCCTCCAGCTCGTCGCGGTAGAAGCCCATCGGCCTGCGCTCGTCCGGCAGGAACACCGCCCGGAACTCGAAGCCCTTCGCCTCCAGCAGAGTTCCCACCAGCACCGCCGCCGGCTCCGGCGACCACGGCGCCAGCCGCCGTGCCGGGACACCACCGCGGCGCAGCACCTCGGTCCACTCCTCCGCGGCCGTGCGGGAGCGGGTCAGCACCGCGGTGCCCGCACCCGCGTCGAGCCCGCGCAGCGCCGCCAGCACCGCGTCCCGCTGCGCGACCCCGTTCCAGCGCACCACTTCACCGCCGCTGAGCACCGGCAGCGAGGAGCGCAACGTGACCGCCGGGGCCCCGTCGATGTCGTCGAACCGGTTCACCGCGTCCAGCTCGCCCGCGGCCTCCACGATCGCCGCCCGGTTCCGGTAGTTGCGCCGCAGCACCT
Source organism: Saccharopolyspora sp. 6M (assembly GCF_020176775.1). Classification (NCBI taxonomy): domain Bacteria; kingdom Bacillati; phylum Actinomycetota; class Actinomycetes; order Pseudonocardiales; family Pseudonocardiaceae; genus Saccharopolyspora; species Saccharopolyspora sp. 6M. Next base: position 4,893 of record NZ_JAIUJZ010000187.1, on the reverse strand, counting down.
CGCTGCGGCCGCGCAACGAGATCCCCGCCTCGGACAGCCGCCAGCCGCCCGCGAACACCTGCTGCTGCCCGTCCCCGACCAGCAGCAACCGGTTCGGCCCGTCCCCGCTGACCGCGTGCACCAGCCGCAGCCCGACCAGGGTCAGGTCCTGCACCTCGTCGACCGCGACCCCCGAGTACACCCGGCCCAGCGGGGTGCGGCCGAGCTCGTCGAGCGCGCGGATCAGCACGTCGTTGCGGTCGTAGATGCCGCGCTCGCACAGTTCCCGCTCGTACTCGCAGTAGAACTCCCAGACGTGCGCGCGGAACGCGGGGCTGAGCTGACCGCCGCGCCCGCGCCGCGTCGCCGATCGGTACGACTCCAAGGTGCCCAGCCCGCGGCCCTTGATCACCCGGTCGATCTCGTCCTTCCAGTAGTGCCTCGATGGTCGTGCGGCGGCGAGCGGCCCGGACCGCCCGGACCGCTCCCACACCGCGGTGAACGCCGCGTCCACCCGCTGCTCGTCGACCACCGTGTCCCGGCCGCGTTCGGCGAGCAGTTCCGCGGCCCACTCGTGCAGGTTCCGGAACTCCACCCGGTGCGCGACCTGCGGGGCCAGCGCGCGGAACTGCTCCCGCGCCAGCTCCGGCAGCGACTCCAGGTGCGAGGTGAACAGCAGCCGCCCCGGGCCGCGCCGCGCCAGGTGCGCCAGCCGGTGCAGCGCCAGCGTCGACTTGCCGGTGCCCGCCGGGCCGGAGATCCGCGCCGGGCCGCCGTACTGCCTGCGCACCGCGCCGAGCTGCGCGTCGTCCAGGAACAGGCGCCAGTCCGGCACCGCGACGTGCGGGGCCCGCTCGGCCTGCTCGTCCCGCAGCCGCCGCACCTCGAACAGGCCGGAGGAGCGGTCCGAGGCCCCGACCTGGCCCGCGCCGCGCGGCCGCGGGATCCGCTGCGGGTTCCAGGCGATCGGCGTCAGGTCGAACGTGCCGTTGTCCAGCTGCCGGGCCGCCGCCAGCGCATCCGCCCCGTCCAGGACCGGTTCCGCGCACACCAGCACCCGGTCCAGCTCGGACTCCGCGACCACCACGTGCTCGCCGTCCTCGGCCGTGGCGCGCCCGCCCTCCGGGAACACCACCACGGTGCGCACGACCGCTTCGGTGAGCAGCCCGTGCGGCGTGGCCAGGCCCGCGAGCAGCTCCGCGGTCCACACGAACGCGGCCCGCGCCGCCGCCACCGGCGGTTCGTGCTCGCACAGCAGCACCACCAGCACCCCGCCCGGCCCGACCAGCACCGCGTCCGGCCGGTTGTCCGGGGTGTGCGGGGCGAACTGGTTCAGCAACGTGTACCAGCCGGAACCGCGTTCCACCGCGAACCGCTCCACGACCCGCTTCTGCCAGCTCGGCAACGGGGGTCGGGCGCGCAGTTGCTCGTCGGCCTCGCGCCGCAGCCGCTCGCGGTGGTGATCGTAGGTCCCTGTCACGGAGACTCCCCGGTTCGCACGCAGGTGCTCTACCGACATTACGGTCTTCCGCGCGGAAAACGAGACCTGCGAAGCGGGATCACCTCAATGTCGCAGGGCGGTGCGAAACCGGGCGTCACCACCTCCACAATGGACGTGTGGACCCGCTGCACGATCCGGACGACGAAGCCCTGCTCGACCCGCGACAGGCGCGGGAGCTCGCCGGGCTCGTCGAAACCGCCCGCCTCGCCTCCGGCGCCATCCGCTACGGCCGCATCGGCCGCGTCGGAGCCGCCACCGTGGTGCTCAACCAGGACGACCCGCTGCCCGCGGGCAACCACGCCGTCGGCCTGTGGGGCACGCTCGCCGAGGTCGCCACGACGCTGCTCACCTTGGAGCGGTCCTTCGCGGACGCCGGGCGGCCCGAAGCGATCGTGTACGCCTCGCCGACCACGGTCGCCGAGATCGAGGGCATCGCCGACGACTCCGGCTGGCGCGCCGTCGAGGAGCAGATGGCGCTGCTGCACCGCGAGGACAAGACGCCCAGCCGGGACGTCCGGCCCGCCACCGACGACGACCTGCGCGGCATCGCCGAGCTCATCGGCGACGACGCCGGCCTGTCCGACGACGGGGAACGGCGGCTGGTGCGGACCCTCGCGCACCGCGGCGACGACCCCCGCTGCGTGCTGCGCGTCGTCGACGACCCGGAAACCGACCGCATCGCCGGATTCGCCCAGGGCTTCGCGGAACGCGGCGTCGGCCTCGTCGAGCAGGTCGTGGTGCGGCCGGGGCGCAGGCGGCGCGGCATCGGTTCGTCCCTGGTCGCGGAGGTCGTCGACGAGGTGCGGGCGCGCGGGGCGCGGCTCGTCGCCGCGCACGGCGACGAAGGGGGAGCGGCTGAGCGCTTCGCCGACGAGTGCGGGTTCGAAGCCGTCTACCCGGTGACCGCCTACGCGCGGCGGGTGGACGAGCTGCTCGACTGACGCCTGGTGCGGATGTGGCCCGGGTGGTGCCGGGCGCATGTGTCCGCCGCGGGGGCCGTGGGTATGACGTCTGTGGCGCTGGCGAACGCAGTGCCGTCCCGCGGCGAGGTGGTGATCACGATGACGGCGACCATGCGGCTGCCCAAACCGGTGGCCGAGACCTGGGAGTGGCAGCTGCAAGCCGCCTGCCGGGACCTGAGCACCAGCACGTTCTTCCACCCGGAGAACGAGCGCGGCAGCGCCCGCAGCAACCGGGAGGAGCAGGCGAAGCAGATCTGCCACCGCTGCCCGGTGATGCTGTCCTGCCGCGAGCACGCACTGGCCGTGCAGGAGCCGTACGGCGTCTGGGGCGGGCTCAGCGAACGGGAACGGCAGGACCTGCTGGCGAAGCGGGTGCCGAAGCCGCGCGCCGCGGCGTGACCGGCGGAGGCCGACATGACCCCCACCGGAGTGCCCGCCGACGAGCTCGCCGAGCCGGACCTGCTGCGCGAGCTGGAACGGCTGCACCGCACCCGCAACGAGACGTTCCTGCACGGAGCGCCGGACGCGCTGCGCGAGCACACCGCGCGGTCGTTCGAACTGGAACAGGAGTACCTGCGCAGGCATCCCGACCGCCAGGTGGATCCGCGGCGGACCCGCGCGGGCGCGAGAGGAGACCCGGTTCATGGCAGCTGAAACGGACCAGACGGACCCGTCCCGCGACCACCGGCCCGTCCCGGGCTCGCCGGGCCGGAAGCCGCGGATCGTCATCGTCGGCGGCGGCCACGTGGGCCTGACCGTGGCGCTGCGGCTGCAGAAGCGGCTGGAACCCGGCGAAGCGCGGATCACCGTCATCGACCCGCAGTCGCACATGACCTACCAGCCGTTCTTGCCGGAGGCGGCCGCCGGATCCGTCGAACCGCGGCACGTGGTGGTGCCGCTGCGGCAGGCGTTGCGGCGCAGCGAGGTCCTCACCGCCCAGGTCACCTGCATCGACCACCGCAGCCGCGAGCTGACCGCCACGCTCGCCGACGGCACCGAGGAGCACCTCACCTACGACGTGCTCGTCGTCGTGCCCGGTTCGGTGTCGCGGGCGCTGCCCATCCCGGGCCTGTCCGAGCGGGGCGTGGGCTTCAAGACCATCGGCGAGGCCATCTACCTGCGCAACCACGTGCTGTCCCGGCTGGACATCGCCGCCAGCACCTCCGATCCGGAGCTGCGGCGGCGGTTGCTGACGTTCCTGTTCATCGGCGGCGGCTACGCGGGCATCGAGGCGATCGCCGAGCTGGAGAGCATGGCCCGGGAGGCGATCCGCGCCTACCGCACCCTCGAACCCGGCGACATGCGCTGGATCATGGTGGAGGCGACCGGCCGCATCATGCCCGAGGTCAGCGCGCCGATGGGCGAGTACACCCGCCGCCGCCTGGAGGAACGCCGCATCGAGGTGAAGACCGACACCACCGCGAAGACCCTCACCGACGGGCACGTGGTGCTCTCCGACGGCGACGAGTTCGACGCGGACACGATCGCCTGGACCGCCGGGGTCAAACCGCACCCGATGCTGGAGGACTCCGACCTGCCCCGCGACGGCAAGGGCCGGGTGGAGTGCACCGCGAAGCTGCAGGTCCGCGGCACCCAGGACGTGTTCGCCGCCGGCGACTGCGCCGCCGTCCCCGACCTGACCAGTGACAAGGCCGACGCGCTGTGCGGGCCGTCCGCCCAGCACGCGGTGCGCCAGGCGCGGGTGCTCGCCGACAACGTCGTCGCGCTGCTGCGCGGCCACGAGCAGCAGGAGTACCGGCACCGCTACGCCGGATCCGTCGCCGGGCTCGGCCTGTTCCAAGGCGCCGCCGAGGTGTACGGCATCAAGCTCAAGGGCCTGCCCGCGTGGTTGCTGCACCGCGCCTACCACCTGGCGAAGCTGCCGACGCTGCGGCTGAAGGCCCGCATCCTCGGCGACTGGCTGCTGGAGATCCCGCTGCGGCGGCAGACCGTCGCCCTCGGCGAACTCCACGACCCGCGGTCCGCGTTCGTCAAGGCCGCCAACACCCGGGGCCTGCCCACCGAGCACGGCCGCGCCGGGTGAACCGTCGGCGCAGCGCACAGTCCCGCGACCGCCTCTCGAAGATCGAGGGGGACCCCCCTTCGCGGGGGCTTCGCGGGCCTGTTGTACTGTATGCAGGCACGAGGCGAACGGGGCCGGACCACCGGAATCGGGAGCCGCACAAGTGAATCAGGGGCTGTGGCGCAGTTGGTAGCGCACTTGACTGGCAGTCAAGGGGTCACGGGTTCGAATCCCGTCAGCTCCACGCAATAGGAGGCTCGCGCTCGCGGAGAGCGCGAGCCTTTTGCGTTCCGCGTGTTTATCGCGGGGGCCGCCCCCCCCCGGGCCCCCCCGGGGGGGGGGGGGCGTTTAGTTGGTTGCGGGAGGTGTGGTGGGTTACGTGTGTTGGGACGGGCCCGCCGGTTTTTGGTGGGGTAATCGCCCCCCAT
>NZ_JAIUJZ010000186.1:0-23450 GCF_020176775.1 Saccharopolyspora sp. 6M | reverse complement strand
GTTCTCCTGTTCGGACTTCGCGGGGGTGTCAGGGGGGCGGGGTGAGCGCTCCCAGGACCGCCAGGGCCGTTCGGATCGGGTCCAGGACCACGGGCGCGTCGGGGTGCTGCTCGGTGTCCACTGCGGAGCAGCCGTTGATGACGGCGGTGACGCCCGCGGCCGCGAACGCGGCCAGGGGGTCGCGCATCGCCGCCGACCAGCGGGCCGGGTCGGTGATGTCCTCGACCGCCAGGTCCAGGACCGCCACTTCGGCGAAGGAATTCGACCAGCCGTAGTCGTCGATGCGGTGGCGCAGCTCGGCGGCGATCGCCGCGTTGCGGGTCACCGCACCGATCCGATGCCCCGCCGCGACCGCGGCCCCCACCGCCAACCGGAGCAGGCCCAGCGCGGGACGGCCCCCGAGCAGGCCCCCGTCCGCGGGCACCGCCGGATCCAGCACGCAGTCCGGCAGCACCGCGTCGCACTCCGGCGCGGCGGCCAGCGACTCCGCGACCAGCTCCGTCGACCGGCGCACGTCCGCCGCGGACTCCAGGGCGCGCGGGCCGCCCGAGGGCAGGTCCGACAGCACCACGCGCACCCCCGCGGGCGAGAGCGCGTCGTAGCGGGCCTGCCTGCGGGCGACCTCCCGCGGCCCGACGACGATCGGCGTGACGGCGTGCACGAGCATGGTGTTCCTCCTCATCGGACCTGGCACGAAGCGCCGAGCGCGCGCAGCTCCGCCGCGGCGTCCACCGCGTCCGGCAGCGCGGCGCACCGCTCCCGGACACCGGCCACCACCTCCGGCGCGCCCAGCAGCTCGCCGAGGACGCGGACCCGGTCCGCGGCGGAGAACGGGTGGAAGGCGGCGTCGCCGACCGGGTTCGGGCGCTCCGCCACGACCCCGGCCGCGGTGAGCCGCACCGGCCGCTCCGCGGGCAGCCGGGCGTCCAGGTCCGGCACCTCGCGCACCACGACCCGGCGGGCCAGCTCGGCGGTGCCCGGGTCGGCCAGCGCCGCCGCGGAGAACTCGGCCGGGCCCACCCGCCCCCGCCGCAGCGCCGTCGCCACCACGAACGGCAGCGAGAACCGCGCCGCCAGCGGCGTCGGCCAGCTCGTCCGGTCCAACCCGGCGCCGAGCGAGTGGATCTCGACCAGGACCTCCGCCGGGTCCGGACCCACCTGCTCCCGCACCGACAGCGCCGCGTCGATCGCGGCGTGGGTGAACGAGCACGAGGAGTGCTGCTTGAAGTAGCCGCCGAGGACCTCCCAGCCCCCGCCGGTCAGCACCGCCGGGTCCAGCTCGCCCAGCAGACCGCCCAGCGCGTCCGCCGCTACCCCGGTGACCTGCCCGGCCCCGGACGCGGCCAGCCGCGCCGCCGCCAGCCCGGACTGGTTCGCCGCACCCACCCAGGCGTCCCGCACCGGGTTGCCGTCCAGCGCCGCCGAGAACGGGCCCGCGACCGGCAGGCCACCGCCCGCGTCGATCGCCGCCGCCGTCTCCGCGGGCCCCAGGCCGAGCAGCCGCGCGCAGCCCGCCGCCGCACCCGGGACGCCCCAGTTGCCGTGCGGATGGGTGCCCGGCCGCAACCGCGTCGCCCGGCCGAACCGGGCCGCGACCTCGTACGCCGCCAGCAGGGCGCAGCACAGCTCCGCGCCGCGCACCCCCCGCCGCGCGGCCAGCGCCAGCACCGCGGGGAAGCCGTGCGCCGCCGGATGCCCCGCGGCGAGCCGGTGCCCGTCGTCGAGCTCCAAGCGCACCGCGGCGACCGCGTTCAACCAGGCCGCCGCGTCCACCGCGACCGCACGGCCCGTCCCGAACAGCGGGGACGGCCCGTCCGGGGCGTCCCACGCGGCGACCAGCGCCCGCTGCGCCGGGTCCCGCGAGCCGAGCGCGGTGACCGCGATCGAATCGGTGAGCACCACCAGCAGGCGTTCCCGCACCTCGGCGGGCACCTCAGCCCAGCTCAGCTCCGAGACCCACCGGCCGAGCCCGCCGACGGCCTGCCGGAGCTCCGCCGCCCCGCTCATGCCCGCTCGCGCACGACGCGGCCCGCCGGTGCCGCCGCGGCGACCGGCTCGCGGGGCACCAGCAGCATCAGCAGCGCACCCGCCACCGCCAAGCCGGCCATCACGACGAATCCGCTGGTGAAGCTCCCGGTGCCGGCGACGATGAAGCCCATCACCGACGGGGCCACGATCCCCGAGGACGCGAACGCCGCATCGGCGAACCCGGCGGCGCTGCCCGGCTGGTCCGGTGCCGCGTCGATCGAGGCCACCCACCAGATGCCGCCGGTGACGAACCCGAAGCCGACGCCCAGCGAGATCGAGAGCAGCGCCACCGTCAGCGTCGGCGCGATCGCCAGCGGGATCAACGAGCACCCGGCCAGCAGCAGCGCCGCGCCCATCACCGCGAACCGGGTGCGGATCCGCGGGCTGCGCCGGTACACCCGGTCCACCACGTAGCCGCCGACCAGCGCGCCGACGATGCCGCACGCCCACGGCGCGATGGAGAACGCGCCCGCCTGCTCCACGCTCAGGCCGTAGGCGTTCGAGAGGAACGACGGCAGCCAGTACATGAAGCCCCAGAACATGAAGCCCCACGCGAAGTACCCGCCCGCGACCACCCACAGGTTCCGGTTCGTCAGCAGCGGCCGCCACCGCACCCGGGACCGGCCCGGCGCCGAATCGGACTCCTGCCCGGCCGCGATCAGCTCCCGCTCCGCGTCGTTCACCCGCGCCGACTCCGAGGGCAGGTCGCGCAGCAGCAGCACGGCCAGCACCGCCCACACCACGCCGAACAGGGCCAGCGTCCAGAACATGCCGCGCCAGCCCACCAGGTCGGTCAGCCCCGTCAGCAGCGGACCGGAGATCAGCAGGCTCCCGGAAACCGCGACCCCGCCGCACAGCGCCAGCGCCACCCCGCGTTCGCGGACCGGCAGCCACCGGCTCACCGTGCGGGTCGCCGCCGGGAACGCAGGTGCCTCCCCGATGCCCAGCAGCAACCGGATGACCAGCAGCCCGGCGAACGAACCGGCGATCGGGATGAGCGCGGTGGTCACCGAGAACAGCGCGATCGCCGACAGCAGCACCCGCCGCGTCCCGAACCGGTCCACCAGCGGCCCGGACAGGAACGCCGCGACCATGTAGCCGATGGAGAAGACGGAGCTGATGATCCCGTACTGCGCGGTGGTGATCCCGAACGCCTGCTCCAGCGGTTCCACCGCGTAGGAGACCGCGCTGCGATCGATGTAGTTGATGACGATGAGGCCGATCACCAGCCCCAGCGTCACGAAGCGAAACCGTGTGCTCATGGCGTGTTCCTCGATTCCGGGAGGGAATCGTTCGTTCCGTTCGAACGGAGCGGACGAGACGTCGTTGTCTGCCAGTGCTCGGTGCGCGGATCAGCCGTCCAGGTCGGACGCGGCGAGCGCGGCGTGGACGCCGCCCATCACCTCGGCGACCGCGCGGTTCGCGCGCAGGTCCCACACCGCGGCGACGACGTCCGCCGCCCGGTCCGGCCCCACGGCCCGGCTCGCGTTGCCGGTGAACTTCGCCGCCAGCTCGTCGGCGGACAGCGGGCGACCGGGGCCGCCGCGGTTCTCGGTGATCCGCTCGGTCACCGTGCTGCCGTCGGCGAGCTCGGCGGTGAGGACGGCGGGGAACTGCCGGGGGAATCCGGCGGTGGCCTGCTCGTCGGCGACGACCCGCACCCGGCCGGCCAGTTCCAGGCGACGCGGGTCGGCCGCGGCGGCGTCGGTGAAGTCCTCGTGGAACACGCCGAGCCCGCCGCCGCCCAGCAGCGCCGCCGCCACGGTGTAGGGGCCGGAGAACGCGGCGTGGTACCCGGAGCGCGGGTGGCGCTTCTCCGCGGCGGGTTCGGCGATGGTGCGCAGCACCGGGGCGGGCACCCCGAGCACCAGCTCGCGGACCTGCTCGGCCGCCACGCCCCGTTCCCGCAGCCGCAGCGCGGCGTCGATGCCGGCGTGCGTGAAGTGGTTGCACGGGTAGGGCTTGAAGAACACGCCCGGCGTCTCCCAGTGCTCGCCGAGCCCGTCGGTGACGCGTTCCGGGTGCACCCGCTCGCCGCAGAACGCGCGCAGGAACCCGAACCGTCCTTCGATCACCGTGGGCGGGCCGGTGAGCCCGTGCCGCGCCAGGTCGGCGGCGGCGACCCCCGAATGCGCGGCCCAGCCGCAGTGCACCCGCTTGATGGTGCCGCCGGTGCGGTTCGCCTCGATGACGCCGGCGCCCATGCTGGCGGCGATGCCGACCGCGGACGCCAGCGCCTCCGCGTCGAGCCCCTGCAGCATCCCGGCGGCGACGGCGGCGCCGATCGCGCCGCAGATCGCGGTGGCGTGCTGCCCGTGCTCGAAGAACACCGAGTTGCCGAGCTCCTCGTCGTAGCCGGCCATGCCGAGGCGGCAGGTGACCTCGATGCCCATCGCCGCCGCGGCCAGCAGGGCGCGGCCGCCCGCGCCGGTGCGCTCCGCGGTGGCCAGCGCCGCGGGCACCACCGAGGCCGACGGGTGCAGCACCGACGGCAGGTGGGTGTCGTCGAAGTCCAGGCTGTGCGCCAAGGTCCCGTTGACCAGCGCCGCCGACGGCGCGGGAACCCGGCCGGGCAGGCCGATCGCGGTCGCCGCGGGCTGCCCGCCCCACTCGGCGACGACCGCCCCGGCGATCCGCGCCGGTTCCTCGCGGACCGCGGCGAGGGAGTTGCCGAGCACGTCGACGATCCGGCCGGCCACGTCGTCGGCCAGCGCGTCGTCGATGCCGTCGGCGGCCAGCCGGCCGCCGACCTCGCCGAGCCGCTGCGCGGGAGTGGTCACGGCTGCACCACCGCCAGCGGCCGCACCGGGGCGCCGGTGCCGCCGACGATGCGCAGCGGGGCGAACACGGCGAGGAACTCGCCCAGCCCGGCTTCGGCCGCGTCCTCCAACGCCAGGTGCTCCACGATGTGGATGCCGTGCTCCACCAGCAGCACCCGGTGCACCGGCAGCACGCGGTGTCCCGCGCCCGCCGGGATCTGCTCGTAGGCGGTGGTGTCGCCGCCGGTGGCGACGATGCCGCGTTCGACGAGCCATGCGGCGCCGTCCACGGTCATCCCGGGCACCCCGGTCTCCTTGCCGACGTAGGCGACCGGGTCGCCGAACAGGCGGCCCCACCCGCTGCGCACCACGGCGACGTCGCCCGGGCCGGGTTCGGCGCCGGCGCGCTCCGCGGCCCGCGCCAGGTCGTCGGCGGTGATGCCGTAGCCGGGTTCCAGCACGTCCACGCCGTGCACGGCGGCCACGTCGAGGAACACCCCGCGGGTCACCATCGGCGGGATCGTCTCGGCGCCGTGCACGGTGTGCTTCCCGCCGCGCTGCGCTTCGGCGGCGTCGGCGCCGCCGTGCAGCTTGCCGTCGTGGCTGACGTGGGCGAGCGCGTCGACGTGGGTGCCGGTGTGCCCGCCGGTGACGATCACCTCGTTGGACGCCGAGCCGCCGTCGGGGCGGACCGCGTCGCCGTGGCGGCGCTCCAGGGTCATCCGGAAACCGGGGTGGTTCGGCGAGCCCGCCATCCCCGTGTACAGCGGGTGGCCGAGCTCGATGATGCGGGTCCCGGCGCGCACGGCGCCGAGCAGGGCGTCGGTCACGGGTTCTCCTTCCCGGCCGCGGCACGGCCCGGTTCGTGGTGCTGCAGCAGCTCATCGGCCAGTTCGGTGACCCAGCGGGCACCGGCGACGACGGCCGGATCGACGAAGCGGCCGGCGGCGTCCACCCAGGCGGCCGCACCCGCGGCGCCGACCGAGGCGAGCAGGGACCGCGCCCGCGCCACCTCGGCCTCGCCGGGGGTGAAGGCCTGGTGGACGGGGGCGATCTGGCCGGGGTGGATCACGGAGCGGCCGAAGAACCCGGCGTCGCGCAGGGCGGCGCTGTCCGCGGCGAGTCCGGCGGTGTCGGCCAGGTCGGTCCACACGCTGGCGACCGGGCTGGGCAGCCCGGCCGCCCGGTTCGCGGTGACGATGCGGGCCCGCGCCCAGCCGAGTTCGGCGCGGTCCCGGATCCGCAGGTCGGCGGCCAGGTCCGTCTCCCCGGGGGAGATCCCGGCGACCAGCGGGTGGCAGGTGGCGAGTTCGAAGGCCCGCTCCAGGCCGCGGGCGCTCTCCACCAGCAGGTGCAACGGCAGCCCGGTCAGCTCGGCCAGCGCGGCGATCGCAGCCGGGTCCTCGGCCTTCGGCACCCGCAGCCCGGCGGCGCCGGACCCGGCCAGCGCTGCGGCGTCGGCCTCGGCCCACGGGGTCCCGGAACCGTTGATCCGCACCCAGGTCCGCTCGCCCGCGCGGGCCGCCGCGCAGGTGCGGGCCCGGTCCTTCGCCGCGGGCGGGACCGCGTCCTCCAGGTCCAGGACCACGGCATCGGCCGCCCCGCCGAGGGCCTTGTCGACCAGGTCCTCCCGGTGCGCGGGCACGTACAGCCAGCTCCGCGCCCGGCCGAGGGCGCTCACACGACCCCCTGCTCGCGCAGCCGGTCCAGCTCACCGGCGTCGACGCCGAGGGAACCCAGCACCTCTGCGGTGTGCGCGCCGAGCCGCGGGCCGGTGGTGCGGACCGAACCGGGCGTGTCCGAGAGCCGGAACGGGGTGTTCTGGAAGCGGACCGGGCCCAGCTCCTCGTCGTCGATCGTCACGATGCTGCCGAGCGCGTTGAAGTGCGGGTCGGCGAGCACGTCCGCCGCGGTGTAGATCGGGGCGACCGCGGCCTGCGCCTCCTCGAAGACGGCGACGACCTCGTCGCGGTCGCGGGCGGCGATCCAGGACCCGACGGCCGCGTCCAGCTCCTCCACGTGCTCGGCGCGGCCCGCTCCGCTGGCGAACCACGGCTCGTCGATCAGCTCCGGGGCGCCGACCAGCCGCACCACCCGCTCGGCGATCGACTGGGCGCTGGTGGAGACCGCGACCCAGCGGCCGTCGGAGCAGCGGTAGGTGTTGCGCGGCGCGTTGTTCGACGAGCGGTTCCCGGTGCGCGGCTGCAGCACCCCGAGCTGGTCGTAGGCGATCAGGCCCGGCCCGAGCAGGTGCAGCAGCGGCTCGATGATCGCGGTGTCCAGCACCTGGCCGCGCCCGGTGCTCTCCCGCGCCCGCAGCGCGGTGAGGATGCCGAACGCGGTGGTGAGCGCGGCGACGCCGTCGGCGAGCCCGAACGGCGGCAGCGTCGGCGGGCCGTCCGGTTCCCCGGTCATGGCGGCGAATCCGCTCATCGCCTCGGCGAGGGTGCCGAAGCCGGGCCGCGACGAGTACGGGCCGGTCTGCCCGAACCCGGTCACCCGCGCCAGCACGAGCCGCGGGTTGCGGGCGGACAGCTCCTCCCAGCCGAGGCCCCAGCGCTCCAGCGTGCCGGGCCGGAAGTTCTCGATCACCACGTCGGCGTCGGCCGCGAGGTCGAGGAACAGCTCCCGGCCGCGCGGGGTGGACAGCACCAGGGTGATCGCCCGCTTGTTGCGGGCCAGCATCTTCCACCAGAGCCCGACGCCGTCCTTCTGCGCGCCGTGCGTTCGTGCCGGGTCGCCGCGCGGGTGCTCGATCTTGATGACGTCGGCGCCGTGGTCGCCCAGCAGCGTCGCGGCCAGCGGCCCGGCGAACAGGGTGGAGGCGTCGAGGACCTTCAGGCCGTCCAGCGCCGGGAGTCCGGCTCCCGCGGGGTGGTCGTGGGTCATCGCGTTCCTCCACTGGTGACGGGGCGCTGCGGGGCGACGCCGCCGAGCCGGGCGGTGACCCGGTCCGCGGTCTCGATCAGCTCGGGTGCGGTGGCGGCCACGAACTCGTCGGTGACCCGGAAGCGGGGCCCGCACACCGAGACCGCGCCGACGAGCCCGCCGGGGCCGAACACGGGGACCGCGACGGAACCGGCGTCGCTCTGCCGCTCACCTTCGGAGGCGGCGTAGCCGAGCTGCCGGATCCGCTCCAGCTCGACGCGCAGCGCGGCCGGATCGGTGGGCGTGGCGGGGGTCAGCGCGGCGAGTTCCCCGGCGAGCAGCCGGTCCACCTCATCCGGCGCGGAGTGGGCGAGCATGCACTTGCCGGACGATCCGGCGTGCAGCGGGAACCGGCGGCCGAGCTCCACCGACATGGTGATCTCGTGGGTGCCGACGACCTGGTCGAGGTAGACGCGCCCGCCGTGCACCTTCGCGCTGATCGTGACGGTCTCGTGCAGCCGGTCGCGCAGTTCGGCGAGGAACGGCAGCGCCGTGGCCCGCAGGTCGGATTCGCGCAGCGCGCGGCTGCCCAGCGCCGCCGCGGCCGGTCCGAGCCGGTACTCGCGGCTCGCGGGGTCGTAGGCGATCAGGTCCCGGGCGGTGAGCGACTGCAGGATGCGGTGCACCACGGCCTTCGAGAGGCCGAGCTCGCGGGACACCCGGCTGACGCCGAGCGTCGGCGGGCCGTCGGTGAACAGCAGCAGCACGTCCGCCACCCGCTCGGTGGCTCCGGTGCCCCCGGTCATCTCCGCCACGTCGTCCCCTCCGATTGCCCCGATCGTCGTACCGCTTACCGGAACGACAGTGCGTGCTCGAACCTCGCAATGTCAAGAAATCCGTGCAGGTTCTTGCATAGAACCAGGCAGGGTGCTCTTATCGAAACACCAGCCGCTTTCGGCTCTGTTCCGCTCAGCGAAACAACCGGAAGGCGCTGGTAGTGAGGAGAAAGCGATGACGATCGATGTCGATCTCGTGGTCGCCGGAGCGGGCGGTGGTCTGGTCGCCGCGATCCGCGGGGCGCAGCTGGGGCTCGACGTGCTGGTGGTCGACTCCGACGCGGACTTCCGCCGCGGCAACAACACCTCGATGTCGACCGCGATGATCCCGGGGCCCGGATCGCGCTTCCAGGCCGCCGCCGGGATCACCGACTCCCCCGAGCTGTTCCTCGCCGACGTCGACCGCAAGACCGGCGGCACCGCCGACCGGCGCATCGCGGCGGCGCTGGCGCAGGTGGGCGCCGAACTCGTGGAATGGCTGGCCGACGAAGTGGGCCTGCCGATCGAGCTGCCCACCGACTTCGACTACCCGGGCCACGCGGTCCCGCGAGTGCACAGCCTTCCCGGGCGGCACGGCTCGGCGCTGCTCGGGCACCTGCTCGACGCGGTGGATCGCAGCGAGCGGATCGATCTGCTGGCCCCGGCCCGGCTCGTCGGCGTCGCACCGGCGGCGGAGGGCCGGACCGCCGTGCTGGAGAACCCGGCCGGGCAGCGCGAGGAGATCACCGCCCGCGCGGTGCTGCTGGCCACCAACGGCTACGGCGCCGACCGCGAGCTCGTCGCGGCCCACCTGCCGGAGATCGCGGACGCGCACTACCACGGCGGCGAGCACTCCCGCGGCGATGCGCTGCGGATCGGCGGGGAACTCGGCGCCGCCACCGGTTTCCTCGACGCCTACCAGGGCCACGCCGCGCTGTCCGCGGCCGCCCGGACCCTGGTGACCTGGACCGCCGTGATGCACGGCGGCGCCGTCGTCGACTCCGGCGGCACCCGGTTCGGCGACGAGACGACCGGCTACTCCGAGTACGCCGCGGTGCTCGCCGGGCGGCCCGGCGGCCGCGGCTGGCTGGTCTTCGACGAGCGGATCGACGGGCTGTGCCGCGCCTTCGGCGACTACCGGGACGTGCTCGCCGCGGGCGCCGTGCGGCGCGCCGACGATCCGGCGGGGCTCGCCGAGCTGATCGGGGTACCCGCCGCGGCGCTGGAACGGGAGCTCACCGACCTCGCGGACGTGGCCGCCGGGACCCGCGCCGACCGGTTCGGCCGCGCCGCGACCACCGCGCTGCACCCGCCGTACCACGCCGTCGAGATCGTCCCCGCGCTGTTCCACACCCAGGGCGGGCTGCTCGTCGACGAGCACGCCCGCGTCCTGGACACCGCCGGGGAACCCGTCCCCGGGCTGTACGCCTCCGGTGGCGCCGCCGCCGGGATCTCCGGTCGCGGCGCGGCCGGATACCTGGCGGGCAACGGACTGCTGCCCGCGCTGGGACTCGCCTACCTCGCCGCCGGGCACCTCGCCCGGTCCACCCGCAACCCCTCGGAAGGTGCCCGATGACCCGACCCGACCTGATCGTCCGCGACGTCCGAGTCGTCCGCCCCGGCGGCGGCGAACCGTTCCGCGCCGACATCGCGATCGCCGACGGCGTCGTCGCCGAGGTCGGCCCGGACCTGGCGGTGCCGGCGGGCACCGAGGTCCACGAGGGCCGCGGGCTGCTCGCCTTCCCCGGCGTCGTCGACGCCCACCAGCACTGGGGCATCTACAACCCGCTGTCCGCGGACACCGCCACCGAGAGCCGCGCCTGCGCGCAGGGCGGGGTGACCACCTCGCTCACCTACATGCGGACCGGGCAGTACTACCTGAACCGCGGTGGCCCGTACTCCGAGGTGTTCCCCGAGGTTCTCGCCGCCGCCGAGGGTCGCTCGTACGTGGACTACGCCTTCCACCTCGCCCCGATGCAGTCCGCGCACATCGACGAGATCCCGGCGCTGGTCCGGGAGCACGGCGTCACCTCGTTCAAGATCTTCATGTTCTACGGCAGCCACGGGCTGCACGGGCGCTCCACCGACCAGAGCGACTTCCTGATGATCCCCGAGGGCGAGCGCTACGACATCGCGCACTTCGAGTTCGTCATGCGCGGCATCCAGGCCGCCCGCGAGGCGAACCCGGACATCGCCGACCAGATCTCGCTGTCCCTGCACTGCGAGACCGCGGAGATCATGACCGCCTACACCCGGCTCGTGGAGGAGGAAGGCGAGCTCTCCGGGCTGGAGGCCTACAGCGCGTCCCGGCCGCCGCACTCCGAGGGCCTGGCCGTCACCATCGCCTCCTACCTCGCGCACGAGACGGGCCTGCCCACCATCAACCTGCTGCACCTGTCGTCGGCGAAGGCGATGGAGGCGGCGATGGTGATGGCGAAGGCCTTCCCGCACGTCGACTTCCGCCGCGAGGTCACCATCGGCCACCTGCTCGCCGACGTCAGCACCGCCGACGGCGTCGGCGGCAAGGTCAACCCGCCGCTGCGGCCCCGCGCCGACGTCGAAGCGCTCTGGGAGCACCTGCTGGCGGGCGACGTCAGCTGGGTCGTGTCCGACCACGCCTGCTGCAAGGAGGAGAAGAAGTTCGGCGAGGACCCCGCCGACGTGTTCGCCGCGAAGTCCGGGTTCGGCGGCACCGAATACCTGCTGCCCGGCCTCGTCGGCGAAGGCCGCAAGCGCGGGCTGCCGATGTCCTCGGTCGCCGAACTGCTGTCCACCAATCCGGCCCGGCGCCTCGGTCTGCCCACCAAGGGCGACATCGCCCCCGGGTTCGACGCCGACATCGCCCTCGTCGACCCGGACCGGTCGTTCGTCGTCGACCCCGGCGATTCCGAGTCCACCCAGGAGTACACGCCGTTCCGCGGCATGGAGATCGGCGCGACCGTCGAGACCACGTTCCTGCGCGGGAGGCGGATCTTCGACGGGGGCGCGGTCCGCGGCGAACCCGGCGGCCGCTACCTCCACCGGCCCACCGGGCGCTGACCCCGGAGCCCGCGGGTGGCCGGAGACCGCTCGCCGGCGGACGTCCTCGCGTCGACGTCCGTCGGCGAACCGGTCGGCCGGCTGCGCCCGGTCTCGCCGGGTCGGTGACGGACGGCGCGGCCCCCGGGGCAGGAGGAGCACGGCCCCCACCCGCACCGCGCGAGGCGTCCGGTCACCGCGCGGCGGCCCCCGCGACCGGCCCGCGGCGTTCGCGCCACCAGACGAACGCCAGCGCCGCCAGGAAGAACGGCACCGGGATCAGCAGGTGCGGCCCGCCGGGCACGGCCGATCGATCGAGGACCAGGGCTCCGCCCCCGGCGAACAGGACGTTCAGGATCGAGGTGAGCGCGTTGTTGGCGATGTGCAACGCGATCGACGCCTCCAGCCCGCGGCTGATCACCGCCATCGCGGCGAAGCAGACCCCCAGGAACGTGTAGTAGGCGAGCTGCCACGGGTCGAAGGCGAAGTGGGACAGGGCGAACACGGGGCTGGACGCCAGCACGCCGAACACCAGCGCGGGCGCGACCGGGCGGACCCAGGACGCGAGCGCGGGCATGATCGCGCCGCGGAACATGAGTTCCTCGGCCAGCGACTGCACCGGGATGGTCAGCACCACCACCAGGAGCAGCGTCACGGTCGTACCGGTGATGCCGAACGTGGTCCACGTGGTCGCCTCCGGCGCCAGGACCGCGAGAGCGGCGTCGGCCCCCGCGACGAGGACGAGCGCGCCACCGAGGTACCGGAGCAGGCGGCCCCGGTCGAAGCGCCGCGGGAAGCTGAGCACACGGCGCCAGGGCACCCCGGCGAACCGGGCGGCGACGGGGATCGCCAGCAACCCGGTGATCCCCATGCTCAGGTTCACCGCCAGCAGGCGCAGCGGCGTCAGGACGTCCGGCGCCTGGTCGCCTTCGATCATCGCCACGCCCCGGAACAGGGCGATCTGCAACAGCAACATCGAGAGCGGGAGCCCGATCACGACCACGAGCGGTTTCCACCAGCTCATCCGCAGGTGCGCGCCGAAGGGGCGAGGCGTGCCGTCGAACTCGGCCGGCGGGTGCGGCGGTCCGGCTGCCGCGAGGGTCCGCGGTGCGCGGTCGGGCCGCGGGGGCAGGGGTGAACTCATGCTGGGGCCTCTCGGTCGGCGCTCCCGCGGCGCGCGAACGGCGACGCCGGGCGCGGGACGGTCGCGCATCGGTGCGGTGTCCGTGCTCGGGCCCGCGGGACGGGCCGGTCCGGCGGTCGTTTTCGCGGTGCGCGGCGCGGGCCGCTCCGGTCCCCGATGCCCGACGACACTTTTCCAATACGGTGTATTGCTTTTATAGCACACCGTATTAGAACAGCTCGGAACCTCGATCCCCCGCACGGCCGGGACGTGGTGAGGCCGAAAACCCGTGGTCCCCCGTCGGTGGGGTGCCTCATGCTGGGGAGGGTGCGCGCCACGCCACCGCAAGAGGGGAGCCGGGGACATCAGTGCGACGTCTTGAGTACAAGTGGCTGGTCGGGATCACGTTCGTCCTCGGCCTGATCATGCAGATCCTGGACATGACCGTCCTCAACGTCGCGCTCGCGACGCTCGGGCGGGAGTTCCACGTGGGCGAAGGGGCCCTGCAGTGGGTGCTGACCGGCTACATGATCAGCCTCGCCGTGTTCGTGCCCTCCTCCGGCTGGATCGCCGACCGGTTCGGCAGCAAGCGCACCTTCGAGCTCGCCATCGTGCTGTTCACCCTCGCGTCCGTGCTGTGCGGGCTGGCCACCGAGATGTGGATGCTCATCGGCGCGCGGATCCTGCAAGGCGTCGGCGGCGGCATGCTCGTGCCCGTCGGGCAGGCCATGCTGTTCCGCGCGTTCCCCGCCAACGAGCGCGCCAAGGCCTCCGCGGTGCTGTCCATCCCGATCACCATCGCGCCGACCCTCGGGCCGCTGCTCGGCGGCGTGCTCGTGCAGTACGCCAGCTGGCGGTGGATCTTCTTCATCAACGTGCCCGTCGGGGCCGTGGCGCTGCTGTTCACCGTGCTGTTCCTCAAGGAGGAGCAGCGCGACCGGCCGGGCCGCTTCGACCTGCCCGGGTTCGTGCTCGCCGGGGCCGGGCTGGCCACGCTGCTCGTCGCGCTCGACCAGGGCGCCCAGCTCGGCTGGGGCCGGCCCTCCGTGTGGGGCGTGCTGCTGGCCGCGGTGCTGCTCATCGGCGGGCTCGTCGTGCGCGAACTGCGCACGCCCGAGCCGATGCTGGACCTGCGGCTGCTCGGCGACCGGCTGTTCGGCACCGGGAACGCGCTGCTCATCTGCTCCACCGGGGCGATCTTCGGGACGCTGTTCCTGCTGCCGCTGTTCCTGCAGAACCTGCGCGGCTACACCCCGCTCGAATCCGGGCTGGTGCTGATGCCGCAGGCGCTGAGCATGCTCGTCGCCACCCAGGTCGTCAGCCGCGTCTACGGGCGCGTCGGCCCGCGCAGGCTGCTGCTGGTGGGGTTCGGCGTGCTCATCTCCGTCGGGTTCGCGCTGCAGCTGCTCGACACCGGCACGCCGGTGTGGTTCCTGGTGGTGCTGCTCATGTGGCTCGGCCTCGGCATGGGGCTGCTGATGACGCCGTTGCAGACCGCCGCGTTCGCCCGCATCAGCGGGCCCGCGATGGGGCACGCCAGTTCGCTGTTCAACGCCAGCAGGCAGGTCGCGACCGCGCTCGGCACCGCCGTGTGCGCGACCATCTTCGTGGCGCTGAGCACCGCCTACGCGTCCACCGCGGACATGGGCGTCGCCGGGGCCGCGCAGCAGGTGCAGATGGCCGCCTACCGGGGCGCGTTCCTCGCCTCCATCGGCTTCGGCATCGCCGGGCTGCTGCTGTCGCTGCGGGTCCGCGACTCCGACGCCGCCGCCACCCTCGACCACGTGCGGAAACCCCGTGCGCGGCCCGGGAAGCACGGCGGCGACCACGCCGACACCTCGACCGTGAGATAGCTCAAGGTCGCCCCACAGCGGCCCCCGCCGGTGCACTATTTGAAGGGTGACCGAATTGCCGCACGCCGACCAGGTCCGCAACCACGCCCGCTGGCGACCCGGATGGCACTCCGGCCGCACCAGCTACGCCTGGCTGTTGCCGTTCGCCGACCAGCCCGGACTGCGCAACCTGGTGAACCAGTACCAGTACGCGCTGCGCGACCTGCCCGGGTTCGACCTCGTCCCGCTCGAATGGATGCACATCCTCGTGCAGGAGGTCGGGTTCACCGACGAAGTCCCGCCGGAGCGGACCGACGAGCTCGTCGCCGCCGCCGCCGAACGCCTCGCCGGGTTCAACCCGCTGGCGCTGGCCTTCCACCGGGCCGTGGTGCTGCCCGAGTCGCTGTCGCTGCCAGCGGAACCGCAGACCTCGCTGTGGGACCTGCGGGAACGGCTGCGGGCCGCGACCGCGGACGTGCTCGGCACCGAGCAGCTGCCCGCCGAACCCGAAGAGGTCGACCGGCACATCAGCCTCGCGTTCTCCACCACCGAAGGGCCCGCGATCTTCGCGGTCGCCACCCTCGGCGGCACCGACGTCGACCCGACCACCGCCAAGAGCTCCGCGGTGTCGCTGGTGCGGCTCAACCGCGACCACTCCTGCTCCGAGTGGGAGACCATTGCGCAGGTCCCGCTGGGCTGACTTCTTCTCCCCCTTCTGCTGCTCGGTGCTCCGGTGGCGGGTGCTCCTCTTGCTCTGGTGGTCGGCGGCTCATCGGCTTCGCCGCTGACGAGAAACGGCCTGCTGCGCGGGTCGAACGCCGGGGGTGCGTCCGGCGCCGGGTGCGAACGGCCGGTCGCGCAGGGTTGCGCGATCGCTCCGGCACTTCCTCCGAACGGGTACCGTCGAAAGTGTGGACGCGGCGGCAGGTCCGCCCTGGAACGGCTCGGAGGGACCATGGGCGCACTCATCCTGATCGTCGTCGCCGCGATCGTGATCATCGGTGCGGTGTGGTGGTCCCGCAGGCAGAACCTCGCCCACCAGCAGCGGGAACTCGACGACTCCCGCGCCGAGGCGCGGCGCTGGGTGGAGCGGCTGGGCGGGCAGGTCCTCAACATCGACGGCACCGACGACGCCTCGAAGCAGGCCATGGCCGACGCCGCCGAACGGCACAACGCCGCCGTCTCCCAGCTCGACCAGGCGTCCTCCGCCGAGCAGTGCAGGCTCACCACGCAGACCGCGATGGAAGGCCTCTACTACGTGCGCGCCGCGCGCACCGCGATGGGACTCGACCCCGGGCCCGAGCTGCCCGATCTCAGCCACGGCGCCGGGAAGGTCACCGAACACCGCGAGGTCGAGGTCGACGGCAGGCAGCAGGTGGCCTCCCCCACGCCCGGCGACGCCACCCCGCACTACTACCCCGGCGGGCGCGTCGCGGGCCGCCCGGTGCCCGAAGGCTGGTACAGCGAGCCGTGGTGGAAGCCCGCGCTCGTCGCCGGGGCCTGGGGCGCCGGTTCGTTCCTGCTGATGAGCGCCATGTTCAGCGGCATGGCCGGCGTGCCGGAGGCCGCCGCGGCCGGTGACGTCGGCGGCGGGGACCTCGGGGACCCGGGCGCGCTCGGCGACGGCGGGGACCCGGGAGACTTCGGCGGCGACGATCCCGGCGGCGACTTCGGGGACTTCGACTTCGACCTGGGCGACTTCGGCTTCTGACGGGTGCGGGGCCGTCGCGCTCAGGCGGCCGGGCCGGTCACCGCGCGGATTCCACCGGCGTCGACTGGCAGACCGGGCACCAGTACAGGTTGCGGCCGGACAGGCCCGCGGTGGCGATCGGCGTCCCGCAGACCAGGCACGGCGCCCCCGCCCGGCGGTACACGTAGACCTCTCCCCCGTGCCGGTCCTGGCGCGGTTCCCGCCCCATCGCGGCCGGCTCGTGCTCCGGGCGCACCGTGTCGATGCGGCCGACGCGCACCCCGTCGGCCATCAGCTCGACCAGGTCGGTCCAGATCGACTTCCACGCCCGCTCGCCCAGCTCGCGACCCGGCGTGTACGGCGGGATGCCGTGCCGGAACAGCACTTCCGCGCGGTACACGTTGCCCGCACCGGCCAGCACCGCCTGGTCCAGCAGCAGGGCCGCGATGGAACTCCGGGACCGCGAGATCCGCGCCCACGCGCGCTCCGGTTCGGCGTCGGCGCGCAGCGGGTCCGGTCCGAGCCGGTCGCGCAGCGCGGCCACCTCGTCGAGGGTGATCAGCTCGCAGGCCGTCGGGCCGCGCAGGTCGGTGCCGCGGCCGGGCCCGACGATCCGCATCCGCACCTGCCCGCGCGGTTCCTGCGGTGGCAGCGGGAATTCGGTGAACCCGCCGTACAACCCGAGGTGCACGTGCACGACTTCCGGGCCGTAGAAGTGGAACAGGTGCTTGCCGTGCGCCTCGGCGCGTTCGAACCGCGCCCCGTCCACCCGCGCGGCCCCGCCCGCGAACCGGCCCTGCGGGCTCGACACCCGGACCAGGTGACCGCCGAAGCGGGAATCGTGCAGCCCGGCGAGCCGGTGCAGCGTGTGCCCCTCAGGCATCACGGGCCTTCCGGGTCGGCGCCGCGCTCAGAACAGCACCCACAGCACGATCGATTCGACCAGGTAGGCCAGCACGCAGCAGGCCGCGACGAGCAGCCCGCGCCGCACCGCTCCCGGCGCCGCGCCCTTGGCCAGCGCCACCGCGGTCCCGGCGACGAAGGCCAGGCACACCGCGAGGAAACCACCGAGCAGCAGCCACAACCCGACGCCCAGCACGCAATCCGGCGCGGTGCACACCGCGCCCGGGCCACCCGCGAGGTACGGGCTCAACGCGCGCTGCGCGAAGAAGAGGACGAGCACGCCCAGCACCGCGCCGCCGAACGCCACCAGCGGCGTCAGCAGCGCGGTCGCCGGGCGTGCACCGGTCATGTCAGTTCACTCCGCGGGCAGCGCCGGCGGGGTGCCGGTCCGCTCGTAGTCGGAGAGCAGGTCGATGCGGCGCTGGTGCCTGCCGCCTTCGAACTCGGTGCCGAGGAACGCCTCGACGATCTCCTCGACCTCCTCGACGGAGTGCATCCGCGCGCCGATGCCGGCGAGCAGCGCGTTGTTGTGCTGGCGGGCCAACTTCGCGGTGTCGACGTTCCAGGTCAGGGCCGCGCGGGCGCCGGGGACCTTGTTGGCGGCGATCTGCTCGCCGTTGCCGGAGCCACCGATGACCAGCCCGAGGCTGCCCTCGTCGGCGACGACGCGGCGAGCCGCCTCGACGCAGAACGGCGGGTAGTCGTCCTGGGCGTCGTAGGCCGCCGGGCCCACGTCGGTCACCTCGTGGCCGCGCTCGGTCAGCCACGTGACCAGGTGGTTCTTGAGGTCGAAGCCTGCGTGATCGGATCCTAGGTAGACGCGCACGCAGGCAGTGTGCCAAACGCCCCACCGCCGTCCCGCACCCTGGTTACGGTTCCGCCATGACCCGGATCAGCACCATCCGCTCCGACCAGGGCGAGCACGGTCCCGCCACCTCGGCCCCGCCCGCGACGGCGGTGCCGTCGTGATCGGGCGGTGGGTGACCGTCGGGGAGGCGGTGTGGGTCCGGCGGTACGCGGAGCTGGACCTCGGCACCGGGCTGGTGCTGGGTGCCGAACGCGCGCTGGTCGTCGACACCCGCGGCGACCAGCGGCAGGGCGCGGAGCTGGCGGCGGCGGTGCGGGCGAAGACGGCGCTGCCCTGCGAGGTCGTGCTCACCCACGGCCACTTCGACCACTGCTTCGGCACGGCAGCGTTCCGGCCCGCCCCGGTCCACGCCCACGAGCGCTGCGCCACCTACCTGCGCGGGCACGCCGAGCGGCAGCGCCGCGAGTGGAGCGCGCATTACCGGGACGAGGGACGCCCGGAGGTCGCGGCGGCCTTGGAGCGCACCGAGGTCGTCCCGCCGGACCGGCCGGTCGGCGACCGGACCGAACTCGACCTCGGCGGCCGGCGGGTGCGGCTGCACCACTTCGGCCCCGCGCACACCGACCACGACCTGGTGGTCGAAGTGCCGGACGCGGCCGTGGTCTTCGCCGGCGACCTCGTCGAGCAGGGCGCCCCGCCGGACTTCGAGGACGCCCATCCGCGGACCTGGCCGGACGCGCTCGACGCGCTGCTCGCGCTGCGCCCCGAGGTCGTCGTCCCCGGCCACGGGGAACCCGTGGGCGCGGCGGACGTGCGCGCCCAGCGGGACGAGCTGGCCCGGCTGGCCGCGCTCTGCGCCGCCCACGAGCGGGGCGAGCTGACCACCGCGGAGGTGCTGCGCGACTCCCCGTACCCGGCCGGCACCACCGAGCACGCCCTGCGCAGCCACCACTAGTCCGTTCGGCCGCCCGCGCTGGGCTGAACGGAGCCAATTCCGCCCCCAGGGGCACCGATCGCCGATCGCGGACGTCATGCTCGGCAACGGCCGGAGAACCCCCGGCCCACCACCCGCACAACGGCACTGCGCTGGGGCGATCTCGACGGTTGTGCGGCGAACAACACCTGGGAGGCGACGGTGTCCAGTCCGGACCAGTCCGATGCGGCGCGGCGGCAGCAGCTGCAGGCGAGCAACGACGCGTTGCGCGGCCAGATCGACGGCATGCTCGCGGACCTGCGCCGCCGCACGGCCGAGATCCAGGAGAAGCAGTCCGAGGCGGCGGCCAAGACCCACGAGGTCACCTCCGAGGACGGCGTGATCACCGCGCGGGTGGACGCGACCGGCACCCTGGAGCAGCTGCTGCTGTCCCCGAAGGCCTTCGAACGCACCACCCCGGAACAGCTGGCCCGCACCATCACCAGCGTCGTCCGCGAGGCCACCGGCAGCGCGCAGCAGTCGCTGCAGTCGGACTTCGCCTCGCTCGCCGAAACTCCCGAACTGCCGGACCTGTTCGCCGGCGCCCCCTACCTGGCGGACTTCATGCCCAGCAGCGGCCCGCTCGTCGCCCCACCCGACCCGGCCGCGGAACGCGCCGCCCGCACCGGCAAGCAGTCGCCGAAGCCGCAGCGGGAGCGCCCCGCCGATGACGACGACGAACCGCCGCAGTCGTTCATGACGGAGGGGCGCTGGTGAGCGACCGGATGCGGATGCGCCCGGAGGAGATCCGGGCGGGGGGGGGGCGCATCGGTGCCGCCGGGGACCGGTTGGACGAGGTCCTCAAGCAGCTCAAGTCCAGCCTGGACGGCGAAGGCGAGTGCTGGGGCGACGACGAGGCCGGGCAGAAGTTCGCCGAGACCTACGTCAAGAACAGCACCGACGTCACCGACGGCATCGGGAAGCTCGCCGAAGCGCTCGGCAACATCATGGACAACCTCAAGGCCACCGCCGACGACACCGAAGGCCGCGACGCCGAGTCCGCCTCCGACATCGCGAACGTGCCGCAGAGCTGACAACCGGCCCGCGGGCCGAAGATCGACTGGGGAGTCGTACCGCGATGAGTCTCGAGATGCCCGACGAGGTCAAGTGGCTGCTGCCGATCGTCGTCGGCCAGTCCTGGCCGGAAGGTGACGAGGACGCGCTGCGCCGCCTCGCCGACGCCTGGCGCGCCGCGGGCGACGGCGTCGAAGGCGTCACCACCGACGCGAACGGCGGCGCCACCCAGTCGCTCAGCGGCATGGAGGGCCAGACCCACGACGCGTTCGAACAGCTGTGGAAGGACATCGGCGACGGCGGTGCGGCCGCGCTGCCCAAGATCCAGGAGGCGTGCGAGCAGCTCGCGCAGGGCTGCGACGACGCGGCGCTGGACGTGGAGCACACCAAGCTCACCATCATCGCCTCGCTGATCGCGCTGGCCATCCAGATCGCCGCGATGATCGCGAGCGCGGCGTTCAGCTTCGGCGCGTCCACCGCGGGCATCCCCATCGCCCAGGGCATCACCCGCACCGTGGTGATGCAGATCTTCAAGCAGCTGGTGCTGAGCATCGCCAAGAACGTCGCCATCGAGGTCGCCACCTCCGTCGCCATCGAGGCCGCGGTGCAGGGCGTCCAGATCGCCTCCGGCGAGCGCAAGGGCCTCGACGGCGGGAAGTTCAAGGACGCCGCCATCAGCGGCGCCATCAGCGGCACCGTCGGCGGCGTCTTCGAGGGCGTCGGCAATGTCGCCGCCCGCAAGGCCGCGGGCGCCGTCGGCGACGCCGCGGGGGACGCCGCCGGAACCGCGGCGGGCGCGGCCGGGCGGGCCGCCGGGGGCGCCGCGGGCGAGGCGGCGGGCAGCGCGGCGAGCGCCGCTGGGCGGGCCGCGGGCGATGCCGCCGGAGCCGCCGGGGAGAGCGCCGCGAAGAACGTCGGCGCCGAAGCCGTGAAGGGAGCGGCCACCGGCGCCGCGCAGGGCGCCATCGGCAGCGCCGCCGAACAGCTCATCACCGAAGGCGAGATCGACTGGAGCGACGTCGGCAGCGGTGCCCTGTCCGGCGGGGCGATGGGCGCCGGGATGGGCGCCGGGGGCGCCGCGCTGTCCAACCACTTCGACACGCCGGACGTGCCGGACACGGGTGGGGCCGGGGAATCCGGGGACGGCTCGGGAGCTTCGTCGTCGAGCAGCTCGGCCTCGGGTGGTTCGGCCTCGGGCGGTTCGGACGGGGGCGGTTCGGACGGGGGCGGTTCGGACGCGGGCGGTTCGAGTCGGAGCGAATCCGGCTCCGGATCGGGCGGCTCGGATTCGGCCGCGGACGGCGGCTCCGGCGGATCTCGTTCGTCCATTGAGGACATGTTGTCCGGTGATTCCGGGGCCGGATCGGGAGATTCAGCCGGGTCGGCGAGCAGCGGCTCGTCGGGAGGCTCGGATTCCGGGGCGTCCGACGGTTCGGACTCGGGGGCGCACGGGGACGGTGGGCAGTCGGGCTCCGGCGGCGACTCCGGCTCCGCGGCGGAGAGCGGGTCCGGCCAGAACGGATCCGACGGCGGCTCCACGCGCACCGCCGAATCCGACGGCGGCGCGACGCGATCCGCGGACTCCGACGGCAGCACCGCACGCGGAACGGACTCCGATGGCGGCCGCGCCGCGGATTCGGACGGCGGCGCGACGCGCTCCGGGGACGCCGACGGGAGTTCCGCGCGGTCCACCGACTCCGACGCGGGCGCGCAGCGCACCGGCGCCTCGGACGGCGGCTCCGCTCGCGCTACGGACGCCGACGGCGGGTCGGCGCGCACCTCCGACGCCGACGGGACGACCACCCGGTCCACCGATTCCGCGGGCGCGCACTCCGATGACGGGTCGACGCGATCCGCGGATTCCGACGGCGGGTCGGCGCGGACGGCGGATTCCGGCGGTGCTCCGCGTGCGGAGGACGGCGGTGCGTCCCGTGCCGCCGCCCCGGACGGTTCCGGTGCGTCCCCGCGGGCGGACTCCGCCGGTTCGGACGCGGGGAGCTCGAGCGGCTCCGGCGGCGCGGCGGATTCCGGGACGCGCGGCGACGGTGCGGGCTCGTCGGTCGCCGCCGGTTCCGGTGGCAGTCCGGGCGGCGCCGGTGCGGGTGCGGCTTCGCACGGCGGCGCGGATTCCGCGCACCGCAACCAGCCGGGGAACAACGGCCCGGCGAGCACGGCTTCCGCGTCCAATGTGGACGCACCGGCACGTCCGGCGGATGCTCCGACGGGTTCGGCCCCCGCGCCGGGCACGCCCGCTCGCGGTGATCAGAGCAGCGCCGTGGGCGGCGGCGCGATGGGCGGTGCCCCCGCAGGTGGTGCCCCAGCAGGCGCTCCCGGTAGCGCGGGCGCCGCGGGATCGGGCGGGTCCCGTCCCGGCGCGGGCGGTGGCTGGACCGGGACGTCCGGCACGCCAGGTGCCGCGGGCCGCCCGATCGGCGGCGACTCGCCGGGGCCCGGCGGCCCGCGCGGCGAACGCGCACCGGCGGCTCGGGGCGCGGCGGAGGCACCGGCCTCGCCGCGGTCCGGCAGGCACGCCCAGCCCGCGGACGTCCCCGGACAGCGCTCGACGCCGCACTCCCCCGAGGGCCCTCCGGGCCGATCGCGCCCGGACGGCGCTGCGAGCCCGGCACGACCGGACGGACCGCCGCGGACGAACGGCCCGGCAGGCGAAGCACCCGTGCGCGCCGATGCACCGGCAGCAGGCGGCCCGCAGCGGTCCGACACCCCGGGAGCCCCGCCGAGGACGGACGGCCCGGCGCACCGAACCGATTCCCAGCACCACGCCACCGAGCCCCACCGCACCGGCGACGCGGGGACGGGTCCCGCGACCAGGCCGGACGCGGCTGCGCCGCCGCGCACTGCGGACGCACCGGAATCCGGCGGACCGAACCGGCACGACCGGCCGCACACCGACTCCGGCGGCTCGGAGTCGCCGCGGGCGGACGGCCCCGACACCACGCACGCCGGAGGCGCCGCACCCCCGGACGGCCCGGCTCGACCCGAGACGCCGGCGCACGACGCCGCCGAACCGCGCCCGGACCGCCCGCACGAGGCCCCCGAGCCGCACGACGGCCCGAACCGGCAGCAGGACACCGATCAGCGTCCGCACGACGCCGACTCCCCGCCCGACCGGGACGCCGAACCGGGCACTCCCGAACGGCAGCACCAGCTGGACCAGGCGGAGTCGACCCGCGAGCACACGCCCGGCGGCTCCTCCTACCACCACGACCCGGGCATGCGGGACCTCGCGCAGCGCGTCCCCGACGACGGCGTCCACCACACGGTCGACGTGCACGCGCTGCCGGACGGCCGGGTCCGCGTCGGTGATCGCACGTTCAGCGCGCAGGAGTTCGCGGACGTCCTGCGCCGCGACCCGAACTGGGACGGGAAGCCGCTGCGCCTGCTGTCCTGCGACGCGGGCACCAGCGGACTCGCCCGGGATCTGGCCCACGAGCTGGGCGTGCCCGTCACGGCCCCGCGCGGCCTCGCCTGGACCGACGGCGGCGGCCGCGTCTTCGCCTCCGACCTGGGACCCGACGGCCGTCCCGGCTGGCCCCCGAACGGCGGCTGGGACACCCACCACCCCGACGGCACCCACACCCCCGCCGGCACCGACGGCTTC
>NZ_JAIUJZ010000185.1:0-23655 GCF_020176775.1 Saccharopolyspora sp. 6M | reverse complement strand
CCCGACACCCCTGACGTCGCCGCTCCCCCTCCCGCGCCGCCACCGCCTCCGGCGCCGGAATCGGTGCGCGCCAACGAACTCGGCAAGGTCCCGGTGCTGATGTACCACCGGATCACCACCGAACCGAGCAGCGTCTACGACCGAACCCCGCAGGACTTCCGCGCCGAGCTGGAACGGCTCGCCGCGGAGGACTACACGCCGATCACCGCCGGCGAGTACGCGAGCGGCCGCATCGACATCCCCGCGGGCAGGCACCCGGTGGTGCTCACCTTCGACGACGGCTCCACCGGCCAGTTCGCCTTGGACGGCGCCGGGCGGCCCGCGCCGGACACCGCCGTGCGCATCCTGCTCGACACCGCCGCCGAGCACCCGGAGTTCCGGCCCACCGCCACCTTCTTCGTGTTCGACCCGCCGTTCGAGGACCCGGGCGGGAAGACCACGCTGCCGTGGCTGCACGAGCACGGCTTCGAGGTCGGCAACCACACCCTGGAGCACCCCAACCTCGGCCAGGTCGGCTCCGCGGAGGCGCAGCACCAGATCGCCGCCATGCAGCGGAAGATCGGCGAAGCGCTGCCGGACGTGCCGGTGCGCGCGCTGGCGCTGCCGCTGGGCGTGCACCCGGACGACGAGGCGCTCGCCGCGGACGGGAGCGCCGACGGCGTGACCTACCACCACGACGCGGTGTTCCTGGTCGGTTCCAACCCGGCGCGCTCCCCGTTCGACGCGGAGTTCGACGGGCAGAACATCCCGCGGATCCGCTCGCAGGCCGCCACCGGCGAGGAGGCCGAGTACGGGTCCACCCAGTGGCTGGACGAGCTGGCGGGCGACCCCGAGTCGCGCTACACCTCCGACGGCGACCCGGACCGGATCTCGGCGCCGAACTCCGCGTCCGCGGACCCGGCCCCCGGCCTGCCCGACCTCTACCGCTACTGATCCGGATGAGTGGCCCGTCCGCCCGGCGGAACCGGGCGCGCGGGCCACTCACCTCGGGCGGGTCGGGTGGTCAGAGGAGTTCGAGCGGGTCGACCCGGACCTTGACCCGCTCGGCCGGTCTGTGGGAGGCGCGGACCGCCTGCGCCGCGTGCAGCGCGGCGGCGAGCTCGCGCCCCGCCGGACGGGTGACCCGCACCAGTGCGCGCTCCTGCTCGGAGCCGCCGTCCTCGTCGACCTCGCCCAGCGGCACCGGCCCCAGGACCTCACCGGTGCCGGGCAGTTCCAGGTGGTCCAGCAGGTCGTTCACCGCCTCCGGCGAGCCGTCCACCGCGGCGACCCGCATCGCAGGCGGGAAGCCGAGCTCGGCGCGCCCGGCCAGTTCGATCGACGCGTGCCAGGCCGGGTCCCACCGCACCAGCGCCTGCACCGGTTGCAGCGTGGAATCGGCCATCACCACCACCCGGCCGCCGTCCCGCGCGGGGCGCACCATCGCCGCCGCCGCGAACCACAGGCGCAGCGCCTCCTCGGTGGCGCGCAGCTCCGGGCGGGACAGCAGGGTGCGCCCGTCCAGCAGCAGCGCCGCGCCGTAGCCGCCCTCGGCGACGGGTTCCGCACCGGGCGTGCACACGATCAACGCCGGTCCCGCGGGCACGCTGGAAAGGATCTCCCCACCGCCGGAGGTGCGGACCGCCACGCCGCTGAACGCCCGCCCGAGCTCCTCGGCGGTGCGACCCGCGCCGATGGCGATCGCCCGCAGCCGCCGCGAACCGCAGGACCCGCAGCGGAACGCGGCCTCGGCCGCCCCGCACCAGCGGCACGCGGCCGGTTTCGGCGCCCCGTCCTCGGTCCCGCCGGGCAGCCCCAGCGGACCGGCGCAGCGGCGGCAGCGCGCCTGCTCCCGGCAGTCGCCGCAGGCCAGCGCGGGCACGTAGCCGCGGCGCGGGACCTGCACCAGCACCGGCGCGCCCTCGCGCAGCGCAGCGCGAGCCGCGTCGAACGCCACCGACGGCAGCCGGGCCGCGCGGGCCGCCGGATCGCGGGCCAGCTGGGTGTCGTCGGCGCCGATCGCCACCACCCGCGGCGCGGCGGCCCGTACCTGGTCGCGGGTGCCGACGACCTGCTGCGCCCAGCCGGTCTCCACCAGCAGCGCGGCCTCCGCGGTGCGGGCGAACCCGGCGACGAGCACCGCGGCCCCCGCGGCGTGCGCCCGGTGGGTGAGCACGTCCCGCGCGTGCGGGTACGGCATCTGCGGGTAGCTGTGCATCGCGTCCCCGTCGTCCCACACCACGGCCAGCCCGAGGTCGTGCACCGGGGCGAACATGGCCGCCCGGGTGCCGACGACCACGCGCACCGCGCCGCGCAGCACCTTCAGCCACCGCTTGTACCGCTCCCCCGGCCCGAGTTCCGAGGTGAGCGCGACGACCCCGTCCTCGCCGACCGCGCGAGCGCAGGCGGCGTGCAGCCGGGTGACGTCGCGGTGGTCCGGCACCACCACGAGCACGCCCCGCCCGGCCGACGCGGCGGTGGCGGCGGCTTCGGCGAGCCGGTCGGTCCACTGCTCGCCGGGCAGCGCCTGCCACACCGCGCGGGCCGGTTTGCCCGCGTGCACGGCGTCCAGCAGCGCCGGTCCGCGCTGGTAGCGCTGCCACGCCGCGGTGTCCGGCCGTTCCGGGACGGGCGCGGGTTCGGCGACCTGCTTCTCGGCGCGCGCGTGCCGGGGCGGCACCGCGAGCCGCACCACGTCGGCGAGCATCCCGCCGTAGCGGGCGGCGACGGCGCGGCACAGCTCCAGCAGCCGCGGCGGCAGCACCACCTCGGAGGAGATCACCCGGTCCACCCACTGCAGCGTGCCGGTGAAGTCCGAGGACTCCTTGCGCTCCAGCAGGTACCCGTCGACGAGCTTGCCCCGGAACCGCACCCGCACCCGGCAGCCGACGGCGGCGGCCTCGTGCAGCCGGTCCGGGACCAGGTAGTCGAAGGTGCGGTCCAGGTGCGCGGGCAGCGACACCTCCACCAGCACGCTCGCCACCGGCAGCGTGGGGGCGGCCGTGCGCTCGGCCTTCGTCGTCGTGTTGGTCCCGCGCCCCGCCATGCGCACTTCTCTACCAGAGCGCGGCGACGGGCCCGCGCACCTGGTCGGCGATCCGGGCGGCGCCGAGGGGGTCACTACGATGCGGCGGGCAGCGAACGTGAAAGGACCCCGCGTGTTCGACGTCGTCTTCTACCACCCCGAGATCCCCGGCAACACGGGCAACGCGATCAGGATGGCCGCCGGTTCCGGCTGCGCGTTGCACCTGGTGCGGCCGCTGGGGTTCGACGTGGCGGACGCGCGGCTGCGCCGGGCGGGCCTGGACTACCGGGAGCGGGCGGTGCTGCGGGTGCACGACGACTGGGAGTCGCTGCTGGCGGAGCTGGATCCGCAGCGGGTGTTCGCGTTCACCACGGGCGCGACGACCTCGCTGGAGGAGGTCCGCTACCGGCCGGGCGACGTGCTGCTGTTCGGCCCGGAGTCGACGGGCCTGCCCGCGGAGGTGTCCGGTTCGGACCGGATCACCGACCGGGTGCGGATCCCGATGCTGCCGGGGATCCGGTCGATGAACCTGGCGAACTCGGCGGCCGTGGCGGTGTACGAGGCGTGGCGCCAGCAGGGCTACGCGATGCCCGCGGACTGATCGGCGAACCGGCCCGGACACGGAACCGGGGGGCATCCCGGTCGTCGGATGCCGCGCGGTTCGCGGTCTCGATCTCGTCGGCGGCGCGGCCGCCGAGGCGGGATCAGGGCTTGGCCTCCGGCTCCGCCGGCTGCGCGGCCGCCTCGTCCTTGCGGGCCTTCGCCAGGCTGGCCACCGTGGTGATCACCAGCACGCCGATGATGACGCCCAGCGACATCCAGTTGTTGATGTCCAGCCACTCGGGCACCGCGTGGTACTCGTGCAGCGCGTGCACCACCAGCTTGATGCCGATGAAGCCGAGGATGATCGACAGCCCGATGTTGAGGTAGACCAGCTTGTCGACCAGCCCGCCCAGCAGGAAGTACAGCTGCCGCAGGCCCATCAGCGCGAACGCGTTCGCGGTGAACACCAGGAACGGGTCCTGGGTGATGCCGAAGATCGCCGGGATGGAGTCGACCGCGAACAGCAGGTCGGCGCTGCCGATGGCGACGATCACCACGAACATCGGGGTGAGGAAACGCTTGCCGTCGATCTTCACCACGGACTTGGTCTCGTGGTAGTCGTCGGTGACCGGGAAGACCTTCCGGACCCAGCGGACGACGATGTTCTCCTTGTACTCCTCGTCCTCGTCCTTGTTCCGGATCATGCCGATCGCGGTCCAGATCAGGAACGCGCCGAAGACGAAGAACACCCACACGAAGCGCTCGATCAGCGCGGCGCCGACGGCGATGAACGCGCCGCGCATCACCAGCGCCAGCAGGATGCCGATCAGCAGCACCCGGTGCTGGTGGATCGTCGGCACCGCGAAGCTCGACATGATCACCATGAAGATGAACAGGTTGTCGACGCTGAGCGAGTACTCGGTGATGTAACCGGTGAAGTACTCGATCGCGAAGTGCTGGTCGCCGAAGATCCACACGCCGATGCCGAAGACGATCGCGCAGGCGATGTAGAAGGTCACCCACCGAGCCGCCTCGCCGGTGGTCACCTCGTGCGGCTTGCGGTCGACGATCACCAGGTCGATCAGCAGCAGCAGGGCGAGACCGCCCAGCGTGGCCGCCCAGATCCACCAGGGCACGTGCATGGAATCGGCCGCTTCTTGAGCCTGCTGCGCCACCACGGTCAGCTCGGCACCCATCGATTACCTCCGGTTCAGGGCGTGCGCCGGGACCGGAGGTCTCTTCCACCGGCGAAAACGAGCCGGTCGACGGCACCGGGTCCCAACGGGAGCTTTCGGGGCAACCGGTGGGGCCGTGATGACGATGCCGCCGCGAAGGAATACTCCCCTCCACAACGTTGCCAAGATTGTCACTTATGCACTGCTTCGAACACCAGCCCGGGTTGATCGCCCCGAATGCAGCCGGAAGGCTACGGCGAGCTACCTAGGACAGCAATGCCCTGGTCACAGCATCACCCGAACCGGGGTACCGGTGTCGGCGTGTGAGCAAGGCCATCGGCTGCAGCAGCTCGACTCGAACGAACGGGCGATGGCCGTGGCCCACGGCGCGGTTATGATCGCCGCGCCCGCACTCGGGGATGCGGCAGCGCACCGAACGACACGACGATCGCGAGGGTGACGCCGCGGCGGACGGCCGGATTTCTGTTCGGTTGCTGCTTCATAGCGTCTTCGCCCTGGCCCGCCTCAGGATGAAACCGTTGCCGCCTCTTTCCCCTACTGTCGGGCCCGTGCCCCCGCTCCCCCGCCGCAGCAGGCCGTTCCTGCTGCTCATCGTGATCGTCGTGCTGCTGATCGCAGGGCTGGCGGCGCTCTGGTCCGGCGAGCCCCCCACTCCCGCCGCTCCGGAGCCGCGCCAGGCGCTGATCGACGTGCAGGACGGCCCGGGCGGCCAGGAGCGCATCCAGATCGATTCGACCCTCTACGCACCCGCAGCGACCCCGGCCCCGGCGGTGGTGATCGCCCACGGCCTCGGCGGCGACAAGACCGACGCGGACGCGCAGGCGCGGGAGCTGGTGCGGCGCGGGTTCGCGGTGCTGACCTACTCGGCGCGGGGATTCGGCGGCAGCAGCGGGCGGATCCGGCTCAACGCGCCGGAGTACGAGGTCTCCGACGCCCACCAGATCGTGGACTGGCTGGCCCGGCAGCCGGAGGTGCAGCGCGACGGCGAGAGCGACCCGCGGGTCGGATTCACCGGCGTCTCCTACGGCGGCGCGCTGAGCCTGCTGGTGGCGGGCAGCGACCCCCGGGTGGACGCCATCGCACCGGTGATGACCTACAACGACCTCGGCCAGGCGCTGCTGCCGAACGCGGCGGGCGGCGCGCCCCCGTCCGCGGACACCCCGGCGCACGGCACCGCCGGGCCGCAGGGCGTGTTCCGGCGCGCCTGGGCGGGGCAGCTGTTCTCCCCCGGTGGGCCGGCGCCCGCCGACGGGTCCTCGGTGGCCTGCGGGAACTTCGCCCCGGACGTGTGCGCGGCGTACGGCGAGCTGGCCCGCACCGGCCGCGCCTCCGCGGCCACCCGGCAACTGCTCGCCTCGGTCTCGCCGAGCTCGGTGACCCGCGACATCCGCATCCCGACGCTGCTCGCCCAAGGCACCCAGGACACCCTGTTCGGCCTGGACCAGGCCGATGCGAACGCCCGCCAGATCGCCGCCGCCGGCGGTGACGTGAGCGTGCTGTGGTTCGCCGGAGGGCACGACGGCGCCCCGCCCGGGCCGCGCGTGGAGGCCCGGATCGCCGACTGGTTCGCCTTCCACCTGGGCGTCGGCGAGGCGGCCGACCCCGGTGACCGGTTCCGGTTCGACATCGCGGGCAACTCCCGCGCGGACGGCGAGGTGCCGGTGCGCACCGCGTCCGCCCCGGATTACCCGGGGGTGCGCGCGGACCGCACCCCGCGGTTCTCGCTGGACCTGCACGGGCGGGCCACCTCGGTGCTCAACCCGCCCGGCGGTGCTCCGGGCGCGCTGAGCTCGTTGCCCGGGAAGCAGGGCCGCCGGGTCGAGCCCTACGACCTGCCGCGGCAGGTCGCGGTGTTCGGCACCGAGCCGATGTCCTCCCGGATGCTGATCTCCGGGGTGCCGCAGACCCGGCTGTCGGTCGCCGCCGAACCCGGCCAGCCCACCACCCGGGACGCGGTGCTGTTCGCGAAGCTCTACGACGTGGACCGCGAGGGCCGCCGCGAGCTGCTGGGCGACGCGGTCGCCCCGATGCACGTGACCGGCCTGCGCCCGGACGGCACGCCGGTGGAGGTGAACGTGGCGCTGCCCGGGGTGGTGCACTCGGTCGAGACCGGGCACCGGCTGGAGCTCGCCGTGAGCACCACCGACCAGGCCTACGCGGTGCCGACGGCGACCGCGGTGCACCGGGTGGACCTGGCGGGGCCGCGCGCGCTGTCGGTGCCCTCGGTGAAGGGCACCAGCACCAGCGACGGCGCGTTCCCCGCCGCCCCGGTCGCCGGGATCGCCGGGATCGCCCTGCTGGGCGGCCTCGGCTGGTTGATCACCCGGCTGCGCCGCGGCTACGCGCCGGCGACGGAGGCCGAGGTGACCGGGCCGCCGCTGGAGATCACCGAGCTCACCAAGACCTTCCCGCGCAAGGTCACCGCGCTGCGCGGTGCGTCGATGCGGGTGGAACGCGGGCAGATCGTCGGGTTGCTCGGCCCGAACGGCGCGGGCAAGACGACGACGCTGCGCCTGCTGCTGGGACTGCTGCACCCGACGTCCGGGGAGGTCCGCGTCTTCGGGCACCGGGTCGAGCCGGGCGCCCCCGTGCTGTCCCGGATCGGTGCGCTGGTCGAATCGCCCGGGTTCCCGCCGCACCTGACCGGGCTGGAGAGCCTGAAGCACTACTGGGCGGCGACCGGCAGGCCGATGCTGCAGGCGCGGTTCGACGAGGTGGTGCACATCGCGGGCCTCGGCGAGCACGCGCACCGGCGCACCGCCACGTTCAGCCAGGGCACCCAGCAGCGGCTGGCGATCGCGCAGGCCATGCTGGGGCTGCCCGACCTGCTGGTGCTGGACGAGCCGACGAACCGGCTGGACCCGCCGCAGATCCACCAGATGCGCGAGATCCTGCGCCGCTACGCGGCGACCGGTCGCTGCGTGCTGCTGTCCAGCCACCTGCTGTCCGAGGTGGAGCAGACCTGCACGCACGTGATCGTGATGCACCGCGGCGAGGTGATCACCTCGGGCAGCGTGGCCGAGATCGTGTCCGTGGACGGGCAGGCGACCTTCCGCGTCGACGACCCCGCGCGGGCCGCGGCGGCGCTGCGAGCGCTGGAAGGGCTCGGCGCGGTGGAGGTGGACGGCGACCTGGTGCACGCCGACCTGCGCGGGCACGACCGGTCCACCGCGGTGAACGCGCTGGTGGTCTCGGGGGTGTCGGTGGACCAGGTGGGTCCGCGGCGCAGGCTGGAGGACGCATTCCTGAACCTGGTCGGAGAGGAGCAGCGCTGATGGCGGAGCGGTCCACGGGCGGTACCGGGCCCGCGGCCCCGGACTCCTCGGCGGAGGAGCCGTGGGCGGCCGACGCGGCGCGCGGCGGCCGGGAGACCGAGCCGCTGTCGTCGGAGTCCGAGCGGCACCGGGCGGCGATCGCCCGCGCCCTGGAGTCCGGCGGCCTGCTCGGCGGGGACTCCGCGGAGCCGCGCGGGCAGCTGTGGGGTTCGGACGCGCTGCTGCCGGACGACCCGGAGCCGGACGAGCGGTCCGGCCCGGTGGAGCGCGACGACCTGGACTTCCCGGAGATCGGCCGCGGCGGATCCGCCGAACCCGGTACCGAGCCGGACGACGGCGCGGCCGCTCCCCTCCCGGAACGGGACTGGACCAGCCCCACCTGGGAACCGGACGAACCGAGGCCCACCGGGCCGGACCCGATCGCGCGGGACGCCACCGGTCCGGGCACGGCGGCGAGCGCGGCCGGGTCGACCCCGGCCGGGGGCACGACCGGCTCGGGCACGGCCGGCTCGGGCACGGCGGGAAGGGGCACCGGCCCGGGCACCGCCGGGAGCCCGGCCGGACCTGACCCGACCCGGAGCACCGGACCGAGCACGACAGGTGGCGGCACCCGCCGAACCGCCCGGAAGCACCCGCGTTCCGGTGTCGTCGAGAGCATCCCGGCCGCGGTGACCGAGGCGCCCGCGTCGAGCGGGGAGACGGCGTCGAGCGGGGAGACGGCGGCCGCGCTGCCGGTCAGCGCGCAGGACCCCACCCAGCCGGACGGCAGCGTGCAGGGCTACCAGGTGCGCCGGACGCTGCCGGTGCGGGTGGAGCTGGCCCGGCAGGCGGGCCGGCGGCGGACGCGGCTGGCGCTGGGTTTCCTGGTGCTGCTGCCGCTGCTGCTGCTCGCCGCGTTCGTGATCGGCGACGACGGCTCGGTGCCGCGGACCGCGGACCTGGCGGGGATGGCCACTTCCAGCGGGTTGAACTTCACCGCGTTCGCGATGTCCTCCTCGGCGGGGTTCCTGCTGGTCGTGGTGGTGGCGTTGTTCTTCGGCGACACGGTGGCCAGCGAGGCCTCCTGGTCGAGCCTGCGCTACCTGCTGGCCGCTCCGGTGCCGCGCGGGCGGCTGCTGCGGCAGAAGGCGGTGGTGGCGGCGCTGCTGTCGCTGCTGGGGATCGCGCTGCTGCCCGCGGTGGCGCTGGCGGCGGGCGTGTTCTGGTACGGCACCGGGGAGCTGGTGACGCCGAGCGGGAGCGTGCTGCCGTTCCCGGTGGGCCTGCTGACCGTGGCGCTGGCGGTGCTGTACCTGGCCGTGCAGCTGAGCTGGGTCGCCGGGCTGGCGCTGTGGTTGAGCGTGAGCACCGATGCGCCGTTGGGCGCGGTGGGCGGCGCGGTGCTGGCCTCGATCCTGTCGCAGATCCTGGACCAGATCTCGGCGCTGGGCGGGCTGCGTTCGTTCCTGCCGACGCACTACGCGTACGCGTGGGGGGACCTGCTGGCCGAGGAGGTCGATTGGACGAGCATGGCCAACGGGGCGTGCTCGTCGCTGGTGTACGCGGCGGTGTTCGTGCTGCTGGCGCACTGGAGCTTCCGGCGCAAGGACATCACCAGCTGATCGGGCGGCGCGGGGCGTGGCCGAACGGGGTAATAGGCTGCGACGCATGGAGGTGTTCCACCTGCGCTACTTCGCGGCCGTCGCCGAGAACCTGAGCTTCTCGAAGGCGGCGCGCCAGCTGCACATGGCGGTGTCGCCGCTGAGCAGGCGGGTCCGGGACCTGGAGCGCGAGCTGGGCGTGCGGCTGTTCGACCGCGATTCGCACAGCGTGCACCTCACCCCCGCGGGCAGCGCGCTGCTGCCGCTGGCCACCGAGGTGCTGACCCGGTTCGACGACATCCCGGGACGGCTGCGCCAGGAATTGGGGACGCAGCAGCGCATCGTGCACGTGGGCGTGCCGCCGGGCCTGCACCCGCGGTTGCGGGACCGGCTGCGCGAGTTCGACCGCACGGCGGGCTGCGAGGTGCGGCGCTGGCCGGGCGGCAGCCTGGACCTGGTGGACCAGGTGCGGCGCCGCGAGCTGGAGCTGGCACTGGTGCACCTGCCCGCGCACGCGGAGGGCGTGGAGGTGCGGGAGGTGATGCGGGAGCCGCTGGGCGCGGTGCTGCCCGCCGCCGAGTTCGCGGGCCGCGAGTCGGTGTCGCTCGCCGAGCTGACCGGCCACGTCTACGCCCGGCCCGGTTCGGGCCTGTCCCCGACGTACTTCGACCAGCTGGAGGTGCAGCTGGCGGCCGCGGGCATCCACCGCCGCACCACGCTGAGCACCAGGGATTACTCGGGCACCGGCGAGTTCGTGGCGAACGGCGGCGCGTTCGCGATCTCGATGCTCGACCCGCAGAACCAGATGGGCCGCCCGTGGGAGCACGACCGGGTGGTGGTGCTGCCGTTCGCGGACATCGACCCGGTGCTGGCGACCGGGCTGATCTGGCGCGCGGACCGCGCCGAACCGGGCGGCGAACTCGCCGACCTGGTCGCAGGAGCCCTCGAAGTCCTCTCGTGACCGGGGAGCCACCCCGGCGCAACGGCCCCGCATCGTTTTCCTGTCAGCGGCGAAGCCGCTGAGCTGACGACCACCCGAGCAACAGGACCACCCGCGGGTTCTCAGCCACTTCCTCGCGAGGACAGCGTTTTCTCCTGTGGCGGAGCCACCGGTGAAAACGATCCCGCAGCGAGGAAGCGGCTGAGGTTCCGCCACACCACCCCCACGCAACGGTCAGTCC
Organism: Saccharopolyspora sp. 6M; assembly: GCF_020176775.1. Taxonomy (NCBI): domain Bacteria; kingdom Bacillati; phylum Actinomycetota; class Actinomycetes; order Pseudonocardiales; family Pseudonocardiaceae; genus Saccharopolyspora; species Saccharopolyspora sp. 6M. The sequence continues at coordinate 12,876 of NZ_JAIUJZ010000185.1, read as the reverse complement.
AGTTCCACGGCGATCAAGTCCGCTGCGCGCAGTTCGTCGTAGGTCCAGTTCGCTCCGGCCAAGGCACAGGCCAGGCGGTCGAGGAAGGCGTGGTCGCGGCGGTCCGAGTAGTCCTCGTCGTCGTCCTCGTCGTCCTCGATGAGCTCGTCGAGGTTCCCGGCGGCGTCGATCGCGGCGCGCACGACCGCGGGCGCGTCCGCGGGCAGTTCGGCCACGTCGCTCTCCACGTTGTCGAAGTCGGTCTCGAACACCGGCTCCCCGTCCTCGGCGTAGCAGAGCCGGTTGAGGGCGTTGATGTCGATGTGCAGCGACACCGCCGGTCCGGGGGTCGCGGCGGAGAGCGCCGCGGCGGGGTCGTCGCCGAGGTCGTCGGTGGTGTTCGCGTCGTCCATGACGAAGGTCCAGCCGCGCACCCGCCCGGCCAGCAGCACGGTCTCCGCTTCGGAGTCGAGCACGGTGGCGGGCAGCGAGCGGGTGTCGAGTTCGGCCGGGGCTTCGGCGGGAAGCGCACAGGGCACGGCACGTGCCGGGTCGGCGCCGAGCACTTCCAGCGCGGCGGCGGGTTCGAGGTCCCGCACCAGGTAGAACATCAGGTGGTCGGGCCCGTACAGCGAGGTCGTCCAGACCGGACAGCCCTCGTCGTCCAGCGTTCCGGCGGGGAATCCCGGCGTGGTCAGCACTGCGCCTCCTCGGTTCGAGCGGTGTGCCGATCATTGTGGACGGCGGCACCGACAGCGGAGCGTCCGGCGGGGCCGCACGGGCGGACCGCTCCGGCGAAACCGCTGGTCAGCGCCCCGCAATGGCATGACCGCCGCGGTCACGCCGTTGTTCTCCGATCGGGCGCACCGATCGATTGCCCCTCCCGGAACCCGCTCGTAGCGTCGTTAGTGAAGCTAATGAAACCGCGCGAGAGGAAGTCCGCAGCCATGACAGCCCCCGCCGACGCACCCGCCACCTCGGGCCGGACCGGCCCGCTGGCAGGTGTCCGGGTCATCGACATGGCCACCGTGGTGATGGGCCCGTACGCGGCCCAGATCCTCGGCGACCTCGGCGCCGACGTCATCAAGATCGAGTCGCCGAAGGACACCGTCCGCAACGGCACCCTGCACCGCACCCCGGGCATGACGCCGCTGAACCTCAACGTCAACCGCAACAAGCGCAGCGTGGCGCTGAACCTGAAGGACGAAGCCGACCACGCCACGGCGCTGGAGCTCATCGGCGGCGCGGACATCCTCATCACCAACATGCGGATCGGCGCGCTGCGCAGGCTCGGCATGGACCACCAGAGCCTCGCCGAGGAGTTCCCGCACCTCATCTACGCGCATGCGCAGGGCTTCCGCCCCGACTCCGACCGCGCCGACCTCGCCGCCTACGACGAGACCGTGCAGGCCGCCTCCGGGCTGCTGGACCTCGCCGCGCGGTCCGGGGACATCGGCGCCCCCGTCGTGCTGCCCAGCATCTTCGCCGACAAGGTCGCGGCGCTGACCATCGTCTACACCGCGCTCGCCGCGCTGCACCACCAGCGCGCCACCGGCGAGGGTCAGCTGGTCGAGGTGCCGATGGCCGACACGCTGCTCGCGTTCAACCTGGTCGAGCACCTGCAGGGCGCCGCGTTCGAGCCGCCGATGGGCCCCACCGGGTTCGCCCCCTCGATGAACAAGGGGCACCGGGCCCGTCCCACCAAGGACGGCCACGCGATGATCATCCCCTACAGCCCGCAGAACTGCCGCGACCTGTTCCACGCGGCCGGGCGCTCCGACCTCGCGGAGGACCCGCGGGTCAACGGCGAGATCCTGGACGCCATCAACGACGGCGAAGCGCTCGCCGAGATGATCGAGTCGGTCACCCCGAACCTGACCACCGCCGAGTGGATCGACGTGTGCACCAAGCACAGCATCCCGGTCGGGCCGGTGCTCAAGCTCGACGACGCGGCAGCCGACGACTACGTCCGCGGCGGCCACCTGCTCGACCTGGCCGAGCACCCCAGCGAAGGCGCCTACCGGGCCATCGGGGTGCCGGTGAACTTCTCGGCCACCCCCGCCTCGATCCGCAGCCACGCGCCGCTGCCCGGCCAGCACACCGACGAGGTGCTGCGCGAGCTCGACCAGCGGTGAGCTTTGCCGCAGCACCCACCGGGGAATTCCACCTCCACCACCCGTGCACGAAGGAGACCGGTCGTTGAACCGCGAGCAGATCCTGCAGAGCCCCACCACGCCGCTCACCGCGCCCGCCTACGCCGCGGCGGTCCCCCGGTTCACCGACCGCGAATACCTCAACGTCGTGTACCGGACCGACCCGGAGGCGCTGCGTGCCGTGGTGCCGGAGCCGCTGGAGATCGATGAGCCGCTGGTGCGGTTCGAGATCATGAAGATGGGCGAGGTCACCTCGTTCGGCCCGTACGTGGAGTGCGGCCAGGCGATCCCGGTGCGCCTCGGCGCCGAGCGCGGCGAGTACCTGCACGCCATGTACCTGGACAACTTCGCCGCCACCGCCGCCGGTCGCGAGGCCAGCGCCTACCCGAAGGTGCTGGGTTCGCCCGCGTTGTTCCCCGACCAGGGGGCGCTGGTGGGCACCCTGGACTACGGCACGCAGCGGGTCGCCACCGCGACCATGGGCTACAAGCACCACCCGATGGACCTGGAGCGGGCGAAGGCCGAGATCACGGTGCCCTCGTTCATGCTCAAGATCGTCCCCGGCTACGGGCGGGAACCCCGGGTGTGCGAGCTGATCCGCTCGCAGATCACCGACATCACCGTCAAGGAAGCCCACACCGGCCCGGCCCGGCTCCAGCTGTTCGAGCACGTGCTGGCGCCGCTGGCGGACCTGCCGGTGCGCGAGGTCGTCTCCGCCAGCCACGTCGTCACCGACCTGACGCTCGGCGCCGCGACCCCGGTCCACGATTACCTCGCCGAGTGAAGGAGCGAAATCCCATGACGAGCAACGACCTCCGGTGGAAGTCGGTCGCGGTGGTCGGCGCGGGCACCATCGGCCTGTCCTGGGCCGCGCTGTTCGCCGCCCGCGGCATGCAGGTGCGGCTGACCGACCCGCGCGACGACCTGGCGCAGGTGCTCAGCGAGGCCGTCCCGTCGATCGCCGCGGGCATCCCGGGCGCCTCGGCCGCCGACCTGCTCGGCCGCATCGAGGTGACGTCCTCGATGCCGGAGGCGGTGCGCGGCGTCGACCTGGTGCAGGAGAACGGCCCGGAGCGGCTGGACTTCAAGCAGGAGCTGTTCGCCGAGATCGCCGAGCACGCCCCCTCCCGCGCGGTGCTGGCCTCGTCGAGCTCCGGCATCGTGGCCACCGACATCGCCGAGCAGCTGCCCGCCGAGGTGGCGGCGCGGGTGCTCATCGCGCACCCGTTCAACCCGCCGCACGTGGTGCCGCTGGTCGAGGTGGTGCCGGGCGAGCGCACCGGCGAGGACGTGGTGCGGGCGACGGTCGAGTTCTACCGCGAACTCGGCAAGACCCCGGTGCGGTTGCACAAGGAGGTCCCCGGCTTCGCCGCGAACCGGTTGCAGGGCGCGATCATGCAGGAGGCCATCAGCCTGGTGCTGGACGGCGTCGTCTCGGCGTCCGAACTGGACACCGTGATGAAGGCGTCGCTCGGCGGCCGCTACGCCACGATCGGCCCGTTCGAGAGCTTCCACCTCGGCGGCGGTCCCGGCGGGATCCGGCACATGATGGGCCACCTCGGGCTGCGGATGGCCGAGCAGTGGAAGGGGCTGGGACGCCCCGAGCTGACGCCCGCCGCCGTCGAGGAGCTCGTCGGCCAGATCGAATCCGCCTACGGGTCCGGTCCGCACGCCTACCTGGAGCGCTCCGAAACCCGCGACCGCAAGCACAACGCCATCAACGCCGCGCTGGACGCGGAAGCGGACGGCGCCGACCAGCACTGACCGGCCGGGGCGCACGCCGCCCCGCCACTCGCAGAGAGAGGGCCACGATGCCCAAGAAGATCAGCACCGACCCGGACTTCTTCGGCTACGCCGAGCTGCTCAGCGACTCCGAGCGCGCCGAACTCGCCGAGATCCGCGACTACCTGCAGCGCGAGATCGCCCCGCTGGCCAACCCGGCCTGGGACAAGGCGGAATTCCCGTTCGAGGCCATCGAGAAGTTCGCCAAGCTCGGCCTCGCCGGCTACCAGTACCCCGAGCACGGCGACGGCAAGGAGCGCAGCTCCCTGTTCCCCGGTTTCCTCAGCATCGAGCTCAACCGCATCGACCCGTCGCTGGCCGTGTTCTCCGGTGTCCACACCGGACTCGCGATGGGCAGCATCCAGGGCGGCGGCGACCAGGAGCAGCGGGACCGCTGGATGCCGGACATGGTCGCCATGCGCAAGATCGGCGCGTTCGCGCTCACCGAACCCGAGGGCGGATCCGACGTCGCGGGCGGCATGCGCACCACCGCGCGGCGCGAAGGCGACGAGTGGGTGCTCAACGGCGCCAAGCGCTGGATCGGCAACGGCACCTTCGCCGACCTCATCGTGGTGTGGGCCCGCGACGAGGCCGACGGCCAGGTGAAGGGATTCGTCGTCGGCAAGGACACCCCCGGCGTCACCGCCACCAAGATCGAAGGCAAGATCGCGCTGCGCACCGTGCAGAACGCCGACCTCGTCTTCGAGGACGCGCGGGTGCCGGAGGCCGACCGGCTGCAGAACATCAACAGCTTCCGGGACACCGCGAAGGTCCTCGCCCGCACCCGCGGCGGCGTCGCCTGGCAGGCGCTGGGGCTGGCGATGCGCGCCTACGAGCTCGCCCGCGAGTACGCGGTGAGCCGCGAGCAGTTCGGCAAGCCCATCGGCGGGTTCCAGATGATCCAGGACCTGCTGGTGAAGATGCTCGGCAACATCACCGCCATGTTCGGCATGGTGGTCCGGCTCAACCAGCTCACCGAGCAGGGTGAGGCGGGCGCCGAGCAGGCCGCGCTGGCCAAGGCGTTCACCACCACCCGGATGCGCGAGGTCGTCGCCTGGGCGCGGGAGCTGTTCGGCGGCAACGGCATCGTCCTCGACTACGAGGTCGCGAAGTTCTTCGCCGACGCCGAAGCGGTCTACTCCTTCGAGGGCAGCCGGGAGATGAACACCCTCATCGTCGGCAAGTCCATCACCGGGCTCAGCGCCTTCGCGTGAGGTGGTGCGGCGCGGCGCCCGGGGCTGCAGCCCCGGGCGTTCGCGTGCGACTCGGGTCAGCCCGGGTAGTTGCGCACGGGTGTCCGCTCCTGGTCCTCGATCTCCACGATCTGGATCGCCCGACCGCGCGGCTCACCGGTGTCCTCGTCGAAGTAGAAGGAATCACCCGCGCCGTCGATCTGGTAGTTCGGACTGATGTGACCGCCGATCCGCCCGCGCACCGAGTTCGGCGTCGGGACCGCCTGCTGATCGCCCTGGACGGCCTCCGCGATGCCCGCGGCCGCGACCTTCATCGCGTCGTACTCCATGATCGCCCAGCCGTTGGCGAGACGTGCCGGGTCGGCGAACCTCTCCCGGAACTCGCCGAACCGCTTCGCGGCCTGCGGGTTGAACCCAGGTGACCCGAGCGCATCCGGGTCCGCCAGCGCCGCGTAGACCACCCGGACGTCGGCGGGCACGTCCGCCGGGTCCAGACTCGCGGCGTCCGAGCCGGTGATCACCGTGGTGTGGCGCGGGCAGTCCGCCGCCAGCTGCTTCAGGAACGGCAGCAGTTGCGAAGACCGACCCCCGTACAGCACCGCGTCACCCTCGTTCGAGCACGCGCGCTTCGCCGCATCCTCCAGCGAGAACGCGATCTCGCCCTCGCCGGCGTCCCCGGCGAACGTGATCGGGAACCGGTCCACCCCGTTCCCGAACGCGTCCTGCAGGGCGTTCGCCAGGCCGACCGTGTAGAAGTCGTCCCGGTTGAGATCCTTGACCAGCTGGTAGGACGACGTCCCCCGCTCGTCCGCGAGCTGCTCCGCCAGCGCTTCCGCCTCCCGCCGGTTGTTCGGGCTGACGAGGAAGAACCCGTCGATCCGACCGCTCGGCACGTCCTCCCCGGCGTCGAACCCCTCCACCACCCCGCGCGCGTTCAACCCGTTGGCGGTGAGCACCGCGCCCACCATCGGGATCTCGGCGTCCGCGAGCGCGTGCGCCCCCAGCAGGGTCTCCTTGGTGCTCACCCCGAGCCCGGTGACCGCGACCAGCGGGGACTCCGCCGCGGTGTGCCGCTTCAGCTGATCGACGACCGGCGCCCACCCCTGCTCGCCGGATCCCTCGTTGGCGACCACGACCTGCAGGGCAGGGCCCTTGGGGTCGTCGTTGACGTCCTGCTGCGCTTGGGCCGCGCCTTCGAGCAGGTCGCGCACCTGGTCTTCGGACGCGGCCCCGAAGGCGCGCTTCGGCACCGGCGTCAGGACCCCCACCGTCACCGTGGCGCGGTTCGGGTCGGCCGCGGCCTCCCGGTTCTGCCGGTCGATCCTGGTCATCACCGGGCTCAGCGCGTCGACGCCGAAGTTCGACGACGCCGACACGCCCATGCACTCCGCGGCGCCCGCCTCGTCCTCGGGGACGCCGGCCGCGCGCAGCTCGGCCGGGCCCACCCAGTCGCCCGAGCCGCAGTGCGCGTACGACACCGCTCGCCACCCGTTCTGGTAGACCGCCACCACCACGCCGCACACCAACGCGGCCGCCAGGAGCGCGGCCAGCCGGCGCCACCACCGCCGCCGGGTGGACTCCCGGTGCGACGGCGGCCGGGTGAAGCTCGTATCCAGCACCGCGTTCACAGCTTCCTCCTGCACCCCGGTGTTCACCGGTACCTGTCCGCCTCGGCCCGCAGCACCGGGAGGCCGTCGCGCGCGTACGGCGCGACGTCGTCGAAGTCGACTGCGATCTCGCTGTTCAGCTCGTGCTTGCGGGCGCCGCCGAGCGGGTCGGCCGCCACCCACTTCGCGGCGACGAGCCGGGCCAGCGGGGCCACCGGCAGGTCGCGCGGCATGACCCACCTGGTCAGGTCGCGGACGCGCTCGCCGGGGGCTTGCGCGCTCGTGCTCCGGCTGGGCGCCGAGCACACCGATCCCAGGAGAGCCAGCCAAGCCACGGCGTCCATCTGGTCCAGCTGGTCCGCGAGCCGCCGCGTCACCTGCTCGACCTCGCCGAGGGCCAAGGCGAAGTGCAACTCCCCGGCCAGGTCCTGATCCTGCTCGCAGCGGCTGCGCAGCCAGCGGTGCACCGACTCCCAATCGGCGCGCTCGCCCGGGCCGCGGGCGGCGAGCCTGCGCAGCAGCAGCCTGCGCAGCACCGGGACCATCACCTGGTCCGCGTCGACGGAGCACGGCCACCACGCCGCTTCGAGCACCACCGGCCGCGGGTCCGCCGAGGCCAGCATCGGCCGGTACTCGGCCAGCAGCTGCCCCTCCGCGAAGTTCCGCGCCGCGGAGCAGGTGATCAGATCTTCCAGGCCGGTCAGCGGAACGCCGTGCAGGAACGCCTTCAGCGCGAGGGACTCCACCCGGTCCGCACCGGCCCCGGCAGGCAGCGGCCCCACGAGCAACCCGTGCAGGTCGGCCGGGTCCGCGCCCTGCTCCGCGATGGCGTCCAGCAACATCCGGGTGGTGCGCGCGTGCCCGTGCGCGAAGCCGTGCAGCATCGCGACCGCGCGCCGGGAGTTGTCCAGCACCGGGCTCAGCGGCGCCGCCATGTCGGCGACCGCGTCCGCGCTGAGGTCGCCGAGCAGCACCGGGTACGAACCGTGCCTGCGGTGCTGCGCCGAGCGCGCGAGGTGGTCGGCGTAGCCCGCGCCGTCGATCGGTACCGGCCCGCCGCGCGCGAGCGGGTCGACGTGCGCGGTGGCCACCGCGGTCAGCGGATCCGGGTCCTCGGCCGCGGCCGTCCCGCGCCGCCGGCGCGCGGCTTCCAGTCCCCGCAGCAGTTCCGGTACGGCGTCCGCATCGTCGAGCAGCACGGCGCAGTTCAGCGTGCGGCGATCGGCCGTCCACCCGCTGCGGAACCCGTTCCGCAGGTCCGCCAGGAACGCGGCCCACAGCACTTCGCCCACTTCCTGCGCGACGTCCGGCACGTCCGCGCGGGCCTTGCGGTTGAGGTCGACCAGCACGTCCACCGGATCGCGGTCCAAGCCCCGGTCCTGGTGCCCGTACCAGGCCCGTTCGTCGCCCCACTGCCACCGGGCGCGCCGCAGCGCGTTGATGCCGCTCAGCACCAGGTCCGGCAGGTTCCCGCCCACCGCGGCGGCCGTCCCGCCGGCGAGCGAGGCCAGGAATCCCGGCGGATCGCTGATCTTCGGGTAGGTGGCCAGCGACTCCTCGACCTGCCTGCGCGCCGCGGGCCGGCTGGTGGGGTCCAGGCGCGGCCCGAGCGCGAGGTGCCCCGCGATGAACCGGGGGAACTCCAGCATCCCGTAGCCCTTGCAGGGCCTGCTCAGCTGAGCGGCGAGGTCCGCCAGCACCCGCGGCACCGGTGAACCGTCGATCCGCGCGCAGTCCAGCCGGGCGCACGGCACGTTGCCGTCCATCCGGGCCGCGAGCTCGTCGAGCAGCGCCGTCTTCCCGGTACCGCTGGTACCGCAGAAGACGAGGACGGGAACCGGCCGGCTCACCGGGATGCCGCCGCGTTCCGGGCGCACCAGGAATTCCCGGACCAACCGCAGTTCCCGCTCGCGTCCGCACAACGATCTGCTCGCGTGCCGCACCATGAGATCCCCCGATCCGCGCTGCACGACTCCCCCGGTCAATTCCCCACCGCACCCGGAAGAGCGAGAAAAGGAGATTACAAAGATCCGGACCGAGCGGTCAACGCTCTTTTACCGGAAAGACGATACCGCCGGGCGGTGAAACCCGATCGGGCCAATGCGCAGCCACCCGGACCACCCGCGGAGCAGCGCGAACCCGCCCGCGCGCACAATTCGACCACCCCGAAGGGGAAAGATCTACAACGTCATCAAGATCGGAAATTGCCGCCGTCGAATGCGCGCACATTCACGACGGTCATATTCCACGAACACGAACGACGAGAACGACCCGCCGGACGAAAGCGCCGAAAGCGAGCGCAGCGACGCTCTCATCCCCGGTGTCCCTGGCCGGCGAACCAGTCGATATGACAGCCCCGTCGAAACCGGCGTTCCGCGCCGCCGCGGAGCGCCACTTCCCCCTCGAACGACACGTCACGATGCCGAGCGCCCGCGCCGATCCCCGGTCGGAGCCGTCCTGTTCCACGACGAGCCCGCTGCGAACGCGCGCCGCCGGACACCACCGACGGCCAAGGGCTCGGCGACGGATCGCCGCTGGCCCTGACCCCGCCCGCTCCGGCGCGGGCGGCGGGTCCTACTTGATCCCGGCCGCGTCCATGCCGCGCAGCTCCTTCTTCAGGTCGTGGATCTCGTCCCGCAGCCGCGCGGCCAGCTCGAACTGCAGCTCCCGCGCCGCGTTCATCATCTGGTCGTTGAGCTGCTGCACCAGGTCCGCCAGCTCCGCCCGCGGCATCGAGCTCGTGTCGCGGCCCTCCAGCACCCCGGACGAGGCCACCGCCTCACCGCTGGGCTTCTTGCCGCGCGAGGAGTTGCGGCCGGAACCGCCGACCGCCACCGACTCCTCGGTGTCCTCCGACTCGGTGTAGACGCGGTCCAGGATGTCGGCGATCTTCTTGCGCAGCGGCTGCGGATCGATGCCGCGCTCGGTGTTGTAGGCGATCTGCTTGGCGCGGCGCCGGTTCGTCTCGTCGATGGCGTGCTGCATCGAATCGGTGATCTTGTCCGCGTACATGTGCACCTGGCCGGAGACGTTGCGCGCCGCGCGCCCGATCGTCTGCACCAGGCTCGTCCCGGAGCGCAGGAAGCCCTCCTTGTCGGCGTCCAGGATCGCCACCAGCGACACCTCCGGCAGGTCCAGGCCCTCCCGCAGTAGGTTGATGCCGACCAGCACGTCGAACTCGCCGAGCCGCAACTGCCGCAGCAGCTCCACCCGCCGCAGCGTGTCCACCTCCGAGTGCAGGTAGCGCACCCGCACGCCGAGCTCCAGGAAGTAGTCGGTGAGGTCCTCGGCCATCTTCTTCGTCAGCGTCGTGACCAGCACCCGTTCGTCGCACTCGGCGCGGTCCCGGATCTCGCCGACCAGGTCGTCGATCTGGCCCTCGGTCGGCTTCACCACCACCTCCGGGTCGACCAGTCCGGTCGGGCGGATCACCTGCTCGACGAACTCGCCGCCGGCCCGCCCCATCTCGTACGGGCCGGGCGTCGCCGACAGGTACACCGTCTGCCCGATGCGGTCGGCGAACTCCTCCCAGGTCAAAGGCCGGTTGTCCATCGCGCTGGGCAGCCGGAAGCCGTGCTCGACCAAGGTGCGCTTGCGGGACATGTCGCCCTCGTACATGCCGCCGACCTGCGGCACCGTCTGGTGCGACTCGTCGATGACCAGCAGGAAGTCGTCCGGGAAGTAGTCCAGCAGCGTCGCGGGCGCCGTGCCCGCCTCGCGGCCGTCGATGTGCCGCGAGTAGTTCTCGATGCCGGAGCAGAAGCCGACCTGGCGCATCATCTCGATGTCGTACTGGGTGCGCATCCGCAGCCGCTGGGCTTCGAGCAGCTTGTTCTGCTTCTCCAGCTTCGCCAGCTGCTCCTCCAGCTCGCCCTCGATGCCGCGGATCGCCTTCTCCATCCGCTCCGGCCCCGCCACGTAGTGGGTCGCCGGGAAGATCCGCACCTCGTCGACCTCGCGGACGATCTCGCCGGTCAGCGGGTGCAGGTAGTAGAGCCGTTCGATCTCGTCGCCGAACAGCTCGACGCGCACCGCCAGCTCCTCGTACGCCGGGATCACCTCGACCGTGTCGCCGCGCACCCGGAACGTGCCGCGCGCGAACGCGATGTCGTTGCGGGTGTACTGCACGTCCACCAGCGCCCGCAGCAGCATGTCCCGGTCGATCTCACCGCCGACCTCCAGCGGGATCGACCGGTCCAGGTACGACTGCGGCGTGCCCAGGCCGTAGATGCACGACACCGAGGACACGACCACGCAGTCCCGCCTGCTCAGCAGGTTCGAGGTCGCCGAGTGCCGCAGCCGCTCCACGTCCTCGTTGATCGACGAGTCCTTCTCGATGTAGGTGTCGGTCTGCGGGACGTACGCCTCCGGCTGGTAGTAGTCGTAGTAGCTGACGAAGTACTCGACGGCGTTGTCCGGGAAGAACTCCCGCATCTCGTTCGCCATCTGCGCCGCGAGCGTCTTGTTCGGCTCCAGCACCAGCGTGGGCCGCTGCAACCGCTCGATGAGCCACGCCGTGGTCGCCGACTTGCCGGTACCCGTCGCGCCCAGCAGCACCACGTTCGCCTCACTGGCCTTGATCCGCCGTTCCAGGTCGTCGATCGCCGCAGGCTGGTCGCCGGACGGGTCGTAGTCACTGACCATGCGGAAGCGGCCACCGGTGCGCGGGATGTCGCTGACCGGCCGGAAGGTGGTGTCGGCCGGGGTCGGGTACTCAGTCGCGAAAGCCACGTCCCCGAGGGTACGAGCCCCCACCGACACCGTGCCGCCGGCCGAGGCGCGCACCACCTCCCGCCCCGGATTTCAACCCTGCCGCCGCACCCCGGACCCGACCTACAGTGGCGGGGTGACCACGCAACGCGAGATCGCAGAGCGCCTCGGACTGCCCGTGCACCCGCCGAAGGTCGAACTGTTCGACGTCGAAGCGGGGACCAACACCGATCCCAAGAGCATCGTCCGGGACGTGGACGAATACCGGCTCGAACCGTTCGGCCTCTACCTCCGCCGCGGAATGCCCGCCCACCCGAGACTGCGGGCGCTGCAATCCTGGTTGCTGCCCGAGCACGACCTCCGCATCACCCGCTGGGAACACCACCCGGGCCGCGCGGACGGCTGGGACTACTACGTGGACGTCGCCCGCATCGAACCCGGACCGCGGTGGTGGCGCTCCGAGGACCACTACCTCGACCTGCTCGTCGCCGACGGCCGCGAAGCGCAGTTGATCGACGTCGACGAGTTCCTGCTGGCCGTGCGGTCGGAACTGCTCGACGAGCGGACCGCGGAACGAGCCATGCGCGCCGCCTGCACCGCGTTGGAAGGGCTCGCCAGGCACGGGAACCGGCTGGACGACTGGATGCGGGAACTCGGCATCGAGCTGTCCTGGTCCGGGCAATCCACCCACGATCCCGTGGCCCGGCCGTCGCTCGTACCGCCGAATCGGTGATGGCCCGCGCACGGGCCGAATCGATATCCGACGAGGACGGGAAAGTTATGTTAAAGAACGGTGCTGACGATCGCGGGCCTCGAAAACGACGCTACTGTCTGAAGTCGTGGGCGCCGTAATCACTCCTCAGCTGGTGGACACCATCGATCTGTTCGCTGCGCAGCGTTCGCATTCTTCGGGCGCCGTCGTGCCCTTGGATCGATGCCAGGTGGAGCACTGGGGGCTCTCCCTCGAATACGCGACGCCCGAGGATCCCGCGCACGAAGGCGAGGTCACCTGGCTGATGCCGGACCTCGGCCTGCGGCTCACCCGCCGCCGGTCCCGGCGCAGGCACTCCCGGCGGGAACCGAGCATGCTCACCGTCGTTCACGTCGAACGCGACACCCGATCGTGGACGGTGACCGATCTGCTGCTCGGCCTGCAGGTCCCGGACCACGGCTCCGCGCGCATCGTGCAGGCCGAGGAGTTCGCCACCGCCATCTCCGCCGGCATGATCCGGCTCAGCGAAGCCGACTACGCGCTGCGCACCGTGCACCGGACCTTCGAGGAGATCAGCAGGCACCGGGACATCAACCAGTGGCTCGCCCACCGAGGCATCTTCGAACTCTGGTGAGTTTTTCTGGTCTTCTTGGCATCGGGGCGGGTGGCGGAACCTCAGCTGCTCCCTCGCTGCGGGATCGTTTTCACAGGTGGCTCCGCCACATGAGAAAACGCTGTCC
>NZ_JAIUJZ010000184.1:4698-23847 GCF_020176775.1 Saccharopolyspora sp. 6M | reverse complement strand
CCCCCACGCCCTCCCGGATCCCTCCGAGCACCCCGTTCCGGAGTGTCCGCCCCGACCCGCCCGCTCGCGCGGGCTCGGCCGGGACGGCCGGGCGGCAATCCCCCCTCGGATTTCCCCCAGTGCCGCCCGGTGCGGGTCTCAGCTGCTGCCGACCCGCACGCAAGACACTCTCGCAGCGGGCACTAGACACCCGCTAAACGTCGGCTAAACGTCCACGGCGGACGGCGCTCAGCCGTCGTCGAGCGAGGTCAACCGGGCCTTGGCCTGGGCGGCGCGCGGCGAGCCGCCGGTCTCGTAGATCGACAGCGCCGTCTCCCACCGGGTGCGGGCCACCGACCGGTCGCCGCGGGAGACCGCCACGTCGCCGAGGCCCAGGTAGGCCGAGGCCTGGTGCATCGCCGAGCCGCAGCGCTGCGCCACGTCGAGCGCCTCGTGGTGGTAGCCCTCGCCGTCGTCGAGCCTGCCCAGCTCGATGCTGACCTCACCGCAGTTGTTCAGCACCATGGCGAGCGTTTCGAGGTCGTCCGCCTCGCGGTACATCACCTCGGCTTCGAGCAGGTGCTCCAGCGCCTCGGCGAGCCGCCCGTTGGCCTGCTCGACCTGGGCGAGGTTGTTCAGCGCGCCCGCCTCGCGGTACCGGTCGCCGAGCGTGCGGTAAGCGCGCAGCGCGTCCCGGCAGTGCACCTGCGCCTCCGCGAAGCGCTTCATCCGGAACAGCACCGCACCCATGTTGACCTGGGCCATCGCCAGCCAGCCGGGGCTGCCGGTGGCGACGGCGCAGCGGTAGGAGTCCGCGTAGTGCGCGAGCGCCTCGTCGTGCTCGCCGGTGCGCGCGTAGGCGACGCCGAGGCCCGCGGGCATCAGCACCTGCCCGACCGGGTCCGCGGCGAGCCGCGCCGACTCCAGGCCCACCGTGTAGATCTGGATCCAGTCCTCCCACGGGCAGCGCACCACCAGGTAGTTGAACTGGCAGCGCACCAGCCGCCACGCGTACTCGTGCAGGCCGTGGGCGTGCGCGGCGCGCACCGCGGCGACCAGGTTGGGCCACTCCGAGTCGAACCAGGCCAGCGCCTCGGTCCGGTTCCGGATCTCGGGCTGCTCGATGGTCGAGTCGCCGGAGAGGTCGAGGTCGTCCCGCGCGGGCCGCAGGAAGCGCCGGGCGTGGTCGGCGACCACCAGGTAGTAGTGCAGCAGCCGGGTGAAGGCCTTCTCGTCGCGTTCCGCGAGGCCGGCGTGCTCCGGCCGCGCGTCGGGTCCGTCCGGGGCGGTGAGCAGTTCCCGCGCGTAGAGCCGCAGCAGGTCGTGCATGCCGAACCGGTCCGGTTCCGGCTCGGTGACCAGGTGCGCCAGCGCCAGCGCCCGCAGCCGCCGGTAGGCGGCGGGCGGATCGGTCTCGCAGACGGCGGCCACCGCGTGCGCGGTGAACGTGTGCCCCGGCACCAGACCGAGCCGCCGGAAGGTGGACGCGTGCACCGGGTGCAGGTTCCGGTAGGAGATGTCGAAGGCGCGGCGCACGCTGGTGTCGGCGTCGTCGATGTCCAGCGCGTGCAGCCGGTTGCCCTCGTCGGTGAGCTCCCGGACCAGGCTCGCGACACCGCGGGCGGGGTTGGCGGCGAGCCGCGCCGCGGCGATGCGCAACGCCAGCGGCAGCCCGCCGCACAGCTCGGCGAGCGCGCGGGTGGCTTCGGGTTCGGCGGCGGAGCCGTCGATGCCGCCCGCCCGGTCGAGCAGGGCGACGGCGGATTCGGTGGGCAGCGTCTCCAGCGGCAGCACCCGCGCGCCGCTGCGCACGACGAGCCCGTCGAGCCTGCGCCTGCTGGTGACCAGCACCAGGGAGCGGGAGCTGGAGGGCACCAGCGGCCGCACCTGCTCGGAGTCGCGGGCGTTGTCCAGCAGCACCAGCACCCGCCGGTCGGCGAGCAGCGACCGGTACAGCGCGGCCCGGTCGTCGAGGTCGACGGGGATCGCGTCGGCGGCGACGCCGAGCGTCTTGAGCATGCTGGTCAGCGCCTCACCCGGGGACAGCGGCGCCCGCTCGGAGTCGAAGCCGCGCAGCGAGGCGTAGAGCTGCCCGTCCGGGAAGGCGGTGGCGACGCGGTGGGCCCAGGTGATGGCGACGGCGCTCTTGCCGACGCCCGCGGTGCCGGTGAGCACGGCGAGCATCGTGGTGTCCCCGCGGTCGCGTTCGATCATGCGGTCCAGCACGGCCATCTCGCGTTCGCGGCCGACGAATCCGGCGACGGCGGGCGGCAGCTCGGCGGGCACCGGGCCGACGGGGGCGACCTCCCGGTCGGCCTGCCGCTGGGTGCCGCTGAGCAGGGCTTCGTCGTCGCGCAGCAGCCGCTCGTAGAGGGTGCGCACTTCGGGGCCGGGGTCGATGCCGAGTTCGTGCGAGAGCCGTTCGCGCAGCGCGTGGTAGCGGGCCTGGGCCTCGGCGCGGTTGCCGGAGCGGTAGCCGGCGAGCATCAGCAGGTAGGTGAGGCGTTCCCGCAGCGGGTGCTGGTCGACGAGCGCGGACAGCTCGATGACGAGGCGGTGGTGCCTGCCGAGTTCGAGCTCGGAGGCGATGCGTTCTTCGAGGGCGAGCAACCGCAGCTCGTCGAGGTTGGTCCCGACGCTCTGGTGCAGCCGTTCGGCGGCGATGCCGGAGAGCACCGGTCCGCGCCACAGCTGCAGCGCTTCGGTGAGCAGCTCGGCGCGGGCCGCCGCGTCCTTGCCGTGCGCGTCGTTGATCAGCTTGCGGGCGCGGTGGGCGTCGACGCGTTCGGGGTCGATGCGCAGCAGGTAGCCGGGCGAGCGGGTGAGCACCTCGGGCCGCCCGGGGGCGTCCGGGTCGCCGTGGCCGTGCAGCAGCCGGCGGATCCGCGAGATGTAGCCGTGCACGATGGTCCGGGCGGTGGCGGGCGGTTCGTCGCCCCAGAGGGTGTCGATCAACCGGTCGATGGAGACCAGCTGGTTCGGTTCCATCAGCAGGCAGGCGAAGGCGCCGCGCACGGAGGCGGAGCCGAGCCGCAGCGGCTCGCCGTCCAGCCGCACCTCCAGCGGGCCGAGCACCCGGAAGGTGAACCCGGGCGGGCCGGAGCCGACGACCTGGTCGGAGCCCGTTCCGCCGGGCACGGCGCCCTGCCCCTGCATGCCCCTCGACACCTGCCGTTCGCTGCGTGTTCGATCCTCGCCAGTTTCGGTCACCCGGTCTCGCGGAGTCCACTCTCGGCGAAGCGGACACACGGTAGCGATCTCCGGGCCGGCGCCCGGCCGCACCTGGCCGGGCGTCACCCGATCGGCCCAACACGGTGACGTTCCCGGACGCCCGCCCGACGACCGCGCGGCTCACCCGCCGGTGCGCGAAAGTTGATCATTCATCCAACTCGGGCGCGGCGCGGGGTGCCGCACCGCACGCGGCGAAGATGCTCGCGGTGGGCGGATCGGCGCCGGGCCCGCGGTACCGCCCAGTAGAGTCGGCCCCTGATCGATCATCGTTCGAAGCGCCGCCCGAGAAGGAGCCCGCCGCGTGCCCACCCCGTCCACAGTGGTCGATCGCGCCGTGGGCTGCCTGCTCGGCGGGGCGCTCGGCGACGCGCTCGGCGCGCCCGTCGAGTTCCAGCAGCTCGACGGGATACGAGCCGAGCACGGCGAGCAGGGCATCACCGAGCCGCCCGCGCAGGCGCTGCTCGGCGACGCCACCCAGATGACGCTGTTCACTGGCGAGGGCTACCTCAGCGCGTGGACCCAGGGCAACAACGGCGGCCAGTGGCGTCCGGTGGAGACCGTCACCGCCGCCTACCGGCGGTGGCTGGTCACCCAGCAGGAGTCGAAGCCGCCACCCGGTGCGACCGGCCTGCTCGCCGAGGGCGAGCTGTACGCCAGCCGCGCCCCCGGACTCACCAGCCTGCGCGCCCTCGGCGAACCGGAGCTCGGCAGCCCCGACCGGCCGCGCAACAGTTCCAAGGGCTGCGGCGGCGTGGACCGCAGCTCCCCGATCGGCTTCGCCCCCAGCGCCACCATCGCCTACGGCCTCGGCTGCCGGCTCGCCGCGCTCACCCACGGCGGCGCGGGCGGCTGGGCGTCCGCGGGCACGCTGGCGCTGATCGTGCACCTGGTCGCCGTGCAGGGCAGGCGGCTGCCCGAAGCGGTGGACCAGGCCACCGGCCGCGTGCTGCGCGACGACGGCGAGACCGCCGGGCTGCTCGCGGAGGCCGCGACCCTGGCCCGGACGGGCGCCTCCGTCGCGCACGTGGAACGGCTCGGCCAGGGCTGGATCGGGCCGGAGGCGCTGGCCATCGGCGTGTACTGCGCGCTGGCGCTGCCCCGGCCGGAGCAGTTCCCGGCGGCGCTGCGCCTCGCGGCGAACCACTCCGGGCACAGCGACAGCACCGCGGCGATCACCGGAGCGCTGCTCGGGGCCCGGCACGGCACGGCGGCGCTGCCGCGGCCGTGGCTGTCCCGGCTGGAGCTGGCGGACGTGGTGGAGCGGATCGGCCACGACCTCGGCGCGTCCTGCGCGGGCGAGAAGTTCAACGAGCGCCGCTACCTGGGCCTGGACCCCCAGCTGGCCGCGCCCTGATCAGCGCTTGCGGGCGACGCCGGCGAGCATCCGGGACCGCTCCGGGTCGCCGGTGAACTCCTCGTGGCCGTCCGGGCGCCAGCTCGGCGCGTACACCAGTCCCGGCTCCAGCATCTCGAAGTCGCCGAAGAAGTCCTGGATCTCCGCGCTGGAGCGCAGCTGACCGGGATGGGTGGAGTGCTCGTAGGCCTCCACCAGCCGCTCGTTCGCCACCTGCTCCTGCTCGGTCGCGTCCGAGGTCGTCCAGTGCGACACGGCCAGCAGCGAGCCGGCGGGCAGCCGTTCCCGCAGCGCGGCGACCGACTCGTGCGGGTGTTCGGAGTCCTTCGAGAAGTGCAGCATCGAGACCATCAGCAGGCAGGTCGGCTCGTCGAGGTCGAACACCCCGGTGCGGGCCAGCAGCGGCCACAGCCCGTCCGGGTCGGCGATCGGGTCGGCGCGCAGCGCGTGGTGCCGCCGCGGGTCGCCCTCCCGGTCGAGGATGAGCCCGCCCAGGGACTGCACGACCGGGTCGTTGTCCACGTAGACGACCCGGGCCCGGTCCTCGTCGGCGCCGGGGGCCGATCTCCAGTGGAGCTCGGCGACCTCGTGCACGTTGCCCACGGTGGGCAGCCCGGAACCGATGTCGAGGAACTGCCGGAACCCGGCGTCGAGCGCGTGGCGCACCACCCGGTTCAGGAAGCGGCGGTTCTCGCGGGTGTAGGACTTGATGTCCGGGATGATGTCCACGACCCGCTGCCCGAAGGCGCGGTCGATCTCCCAGTTGTGCGCCCCGCCGAGGAACCAGTCGTAGACCCGCGCGGCGCTGGGCGTGGTGACGCTGTCCCGCATCTCCACGGGCACCGCTGCGATCGGGTGACGCAGTGTACTCATCCGCTCTCCTGGACCGCCCCGTTCACGGGTGACGTCGTCAACCGGCTCCACCTTTGCCCATTGGGATCAAGATTCCAACCCTTCTGGGGACTCAAGTGTGACGCCTGCTACGAGCGTGCCGGTCGCCCGGGTGGCTCGCACGCCGGACCGGTGCGCACGGGGCGCACCGGTCCGGGGAACCGCGGTCAGCGGGTGATGGGCGCGGTGTCCCGCGCCGCGACGAACCCCGGCCGCGGCCGCTCGGCCGCGAACGGCGCCACCGGTGCGTTGTGCACGCTGTTGAACACGATGAAGATGTTCGACCGCGGGAACGGCGTGATGTTGTTCCCGGACCCGTGCATCGTGTTCGAGTCGAACCACAGCGCCGAGCCCGCCGGACCGGTGAACTGCTCGATGCCGTGCTCGTAGCCGAGCCGGGTGATGTCGTCCTCGCCCGGCACCCCCACCTTCTGCTCCTTCAGCGAGGACTTGTAGTTGTCCCCCGGCGTGCGCCCCGCGCAGGACACGTAGGTGCGCTGCGCGCCGGGCATGACCATCAGCCCGCCGTTGAACGGGTAGTTGTCGGTCAGCGCCACCGACATGCTCACCGCGCGCGGCGCCGGAAGGCCGTCCTCGGCGTGCCAGGTTTCGAAATCGGAATGCCAGTAGAAACCGCTTCCCTTGAACCCGGGCATGTAGTTGATCCGGCTCTGGTGCACGTACACGTCGGATCCCAGGATCTGCCGCGCGCGGTCGAGAACCCGCGGATCCCGCACCAATCCCGCGATCAGTTCGCTGGTGCGGTGCACCTCGAACAGGGAACGCACCTGGCCGGAATCCTTCTCCACGACGGTGCGCTCGTCCGCGCGCACCTCCGGGTCCCTGGTGAGCCGGTCCAGCTCCTGCCAGTACTCCTGCACCTCGGCAGGGGACAGCAGGTCGGGCACCGTGTGGAACCCCTTCGCGTCGTGCGCGGCGAGGTCCTCGGCCGAGGCCGGGCCGCTGCGGACCCCGGGCCACACCACGGGGTCGGTGCGTTCGATGAACGCGGACTCGGTGCCTCGCCGAGTCGGGTAACGGTCCTGAGTCGTCACGTCCGCGACGGTCATCAGTTGCGCCTCCTTCGCGAATTACCGCCGGAGCGGCCGATTCCGCGCAGGAATCGGCCGCCATTTCTCGGTTCCTCGTTCGGTGGCAATTCCCCGGCTTCCCGGGGACGCGTCGCGCACCGCGGCAGGCAACCAGACGCTCCTCGGCTACCCGAGTCCCGCGGTCATTACGCATCCGGAATGCGGGCGAAGAAAAACCGCCCACGACCGCGGAGGCGGCTCGTGGGCGGTTCGAGGCGGGGAACCCGTCGGCGGATCAGTCCTCCACGATCAGCGGGTACACGCCGTTCTCGTCGTGGACCTCGCGACCGGTCACCGGCGGGTTGAACACGCAGACCGTGCGGATGTCGGTCTTCGGGCGGACCTGGTGCTTGTCGTGCTCGTTGAGCATGTACAGCGTGCCCGGCTTGAGCTGGAAGACCTCACCGGTCGACTTGTTCTCCAGCTCGCCCTCGCCCTCGTACACGAAGACGGCTTCGATGTGGTTGGCGTACCAGAAGTCGTTCACGGTTCCGGCGTAGAGGGTCGTCTCGTGCACCGAGAAACCGACCTTCTCCCGCGCCAGCACGATGCGCTTGCTGCGCCAGTTCTCGGTCTGGATGTCGTCGTCGGTGTTCTCGACCTCGTCGAGCCTGCGAACGAACACAATGCCCTCCTTCGGGGTGCCGGGGATACCGGTGGTGCCGAACGAGACGGCCGGCCCGGGATTGGGGCGGGCCGGCCGTCGCGTACGTCTTTGTCAGGCAAGCACAGCTTGCACGGAATCGACGATGATCTGAAGACCCTGCTCCAGCTCTTCATCCGACACGGTCAGCGGCGGCATGATCTTGATCACCTCGCTCTGCGGGCCGGAGGTCTCCAGGATCAACTTCCGGTCGAAGGCCGCCTTCGAGATCTTGCCCGCGATCTCCGGGTCCTCGAAGCCGAGGCCGCGCGCCAGGCCGCGGCCCTTCGCCACGCCGCCCTCGTACTTGTCGGCGATCTCGCCGATGACCTGGCCGACGCGCTCGCCCTTGGCGATGGTGCCGCGCTGGAGCTCGTCGTCGCTCCAGTACAGCTTCAGCGCCTCGGACGCCGTCACGAACGCGGGGTTGTTGCCGCGGAACGTGCCGTTGTGCTCGCCGGGCTCCCACACGTCGTGCTCGGACTTGATCAGCGTCAGCGCCAGCGGCAGGCCGTAGCCGCCGATGGACTTGGACAGGCAGACGATGTCCGGGGTGATGCCGGCCTCTTCGAAGCTGAAGAACGGACCGGTGCGCCCGCAGCCCATCTGCACGTCGTCGACGATGAGCAGCATGCCGTGCTTGTCGCACAGCTCGCGCAGGCCGCGCAGCCACTCCGGGCGGGACGAGTTGATGCCGCCCTCGCCCTGCAACGTCTCCACGATCACCGCGGCGGGCTCGTTGAGGCCGGAACCGCTGTCCTCCAGCAACCGCTCGAAGTACAGGAAGTCCGGGTACTGCCCGTCGAAGTAGTTGTCGTAGGGCATCGGCGTGGAGTGCACCAGCGGGATGCCCGCGCCGCCGCGCTTCATCGAGTTGCCGGTGACCGACAGCGAACCCAGCGTCATGCCGTGGAACGCGTTGGTGAAGCTGATGATCGACTCGCGGCCGGTGATCTTCCGGACCAGCTTCAGCGCGGACTCCACCGAGTTCGTGCCCGTCGGCCCGGGGAACTGGACCTTGTAGTCCAGCCCGCGCGGTTTCAGCAGCTTCTCGTCGATGGTCTCCAGGAACTCGCGCTTGGCGGCGGTGGCCTGGTCCAGGCCGTGCGTGACGCCGTCCCGCTCGATGTACTCGATCAGCTTGCGCTTGAGCAGGGGGTTGTTGTGCCCGTAGTTCAGCGCACCGGCGCCGGCGAAGAAGTCCAGGTAGGGCGTGCCGTCCTCGCCGTAGAGCCAGCTGCCGCCCGCCTTGTCGAACGTCGTCGGCCAGGTGCGGCTGTAACTGCGGACCTCGGATTCGAGGCTTGCGAAGATGTCGTTCACGATCCTCCGTTCGCGGCGGCCGGAGCGGCCACCGGCTGCAAGTCGGTCATGGTCCCCACCTGGAGACCTGCCGTCGGAACTCGTTCGTCCCTGCGGCGCGGCGCGGTCCGCGCCCGCGCGCCCCGCGTCCCCGGCTCCCACCGGGTCGGCGCGGCGCGCTCGCGGTCAGTCCGCCGGACGCGGTGCCGCGACGGCTTCGCCCGTCACGGCGCCGGGGGCCGCGAACGGGCCGATCCGGTAGAGGTCCTCGCCCAGGTGCGCGTCCGGGAACAGGTCGGCGCCGAACAGCTCGCTGCGGGCCAGCTCGGTACCGCGGTCCCTGGCCAGCGCGGAGAAGAGCTTGATCGAGGCGGTGTTGTCCGCGGTGATCGTCGTTTCCAGGTAGCGCACGCCTTCCGGCACCAGCCGGTCGACCAGGTGGCCGAGCAGCTGCCCCGCCACTCCGCGACCGCGCTGCGACGCGTCCACCGCCACCTGCCACACCATCAGCACGTCCGGGGCGTCCGGACGCCGGTAGCCGGTGACGAAGCCGACCACTTCGCCGCCGTCGCGCGCCACCGCGGTGGTGTGCGCGAAGTCCCGGCACCACAACAGGTACGCGTAGGACGAGTTCACATCGAGCACTCGCGAATCACGCGTGATCCGGTGGAGTGCGGGACCGTCCGCGACGACCGGAATGCCGATCTCGACCGGAGCGGAAGAACCGCTCCCCGCATTCCGTCCGCCATTCGGTCCGTCGCCGTTATGGCTGGGTTTGTCGCCGGTCATGCTTTGCCAACTTAACAGAACATCCGTAACGCGTCAGGTACTCAGCCGTTTCCTGACCGCACTACCAGGCGATACTCGATTTTCCACGTGATGAGCACGACAGGATTGTTGCGCCTCGCGTCAGCGCAGTGATAACGATCTATCACGCATACTGATCGAAAATGCGGACAGCGGACGTGACCTGCGTAAACGTCCGCCGGGACGGCACGTCCGGGCTCAGTGCGATTGCCCGCGGAGAATTTTCGCGGAGTTCACCGGAATTGCGATCTTCATCCCGGGCGGCCGGGACCGCGGGTGAGACCGCCCGCACCGCGCGCCACCGGAAACGCACGCGTCCGGGGCCGCCGTGGCGACCCCGGCCGCGATGCTGCCGGGTCTTGCTGGTGTCGCGGCGATCAGACGCCGGCGACCTCCTTGATCCAGTCCCGGTACTCGGTGATGTTGTTGTACGCGGTCGAGGTCGCGCGGTCGCTGGTGGAGGCCACGCCGACCTGCTTGCCGTTGGAGAACATCGGGCCGCCCGAGTCGCCACCGGCGGTGATGCCGTTGATGCGGTCCGCGCAGACCGCGGTGCCGCCGCGGTAGTCGGTGCAGGCGATGTCGGTGACCTTGACGTCGGCCACCTTCAGGTTGTCCGCCTGGCACTGGGCCTCGGGCTGGTCGGTGCAGGTGGCACCCCAGCCGTAGACCTGGACGGTGTCGCCGTTGTTCACGTCGCCGGTGGTGCCCAGCGGGGCGAACTCGACGTCCATCGGGCGGTCCACGTTGACCAGCGCGAGGTCGACGCTGTCGTGGATGTGCACGCCGCCGGCCTTGGCCTTGAACTCCTCGCCCTCGTGCTGGTTGAGGCTGCCCACGTGGAAGCTGACGGCGTCGCCGGCGCCTTCCACGCAGTGCTGGGCGGTGAGCACCCACTCCGGCGCGATGGCGGTGGCGGAACACGCCTCCTGACCGTCGTTGAACTGCCGAACCGCCCAGGGAGCGTCGGTGGCCTCTTCGCCGTCGATGATCATCGGCTGCATGTCGTTGGGGGCCGCCGCGGGGGCGGCCTGGGCGGGGACGGCGAAGGTGGCGGCGCCCGGGGTCACGCCGGCGACGCCGGTCAGCACTCGTGCCAGGGACACACTGATCTCCTCTGGGTAGCAGCGGCAACGCTGTGGGGACGGACAAGTCCCCCCATGACCTCACCCGTACGTGTAATGGGTCAACCAATTGGTCACTATTCGCCACCACATTCGCCGGTTGGGACCTGATCGAGATGCGCCGTTCGAACGACCCGCCCAACATTCGAGTGCCCACTATGGGCCTCGGTCGCACCAGGACGTCAAGGGTCGTGCGACCGCAGTCCGCGGAACGGGGGCCGCTGATGGAGATCACGTCGTACGCGCCGGGCACGCCCTGCTGGGTCGACCTCCACACCGCCGACCCCGGCACCACCGCGGAGTTCTACGCCGAACTGCTCGGCTGGACGGTGCAGGACACCGGGCCCGAGAGCGGCGGCTACCGGATCGCCCTGCGCGCGGGCGGGGCCGTCGCCGGCATCGGCCCGCAGTACGAACCGGCCCGCGGCCCGACGTTCTGGACCACCCACCTGTCCACCGACGACGTGGACGCCACCGCAGCGGCCTTCCAGCGGGCGGGCGGCCAGGTGCACGTCGCGCCGGTGGACGTGTTCGACGCGGGCCGGTTCGCCGTCGGCTCCGATCCCACCGGCGCCGCCGTCGCGCTGTGGCAGCCCCGCCGCCGGATCGGCTCCGCGCGGGTGAACGAGCCCGGTGCACCCTGCTGGCACGAGCTCGCCACCCGCGACCCGGAGCGCGCCGCCGAGTTCTACCGGGAGCTGTTCGGCTGGGAGGTCGTCCCGCAGCAGGTCGCGGGTACCGACTACCGGCTGCTGCGGCTCGGCGGCCGTGAGATCGCCGGCATGGTCCGGATCGGCGACGACTGGCCCGCCGAGGTGCCGCCGCACTGGCTCGCGTACTTCGCGGTCCCCGACGCCGACGTCGCCGTGCAGCAGGTGACCGCGCTCGGCGGCACCGTCCTCACCGGTCCGCTCGACATCGAACCCGGCCGGTTCGCCGTCGTCCACGACCCGGCCGGCGGCGTCTTCGGCATCATCGCCCTCCGCCCCGAGGCCTGAGCCGCCCGCTCACCCACCCGCCCCGGGGCCCTCCGGGGCGCGCTCGCGCAGCCACGCCGCGGCCCGGCGCAGCCACCGCTGCGCCTGTCGAATGCGGGTGATCCCGCGCTCTGATCCGCTGCCGAGGCTTCCGGCCGCGACCCGGCGCCGCGGTCCGCGGCGCGTGGCGGAACCCGGACCAGGTGCTGGTCATCCCGCTCCCCTAGCGGCACCGATCCGTCGCCCGGTCGGGTAGTACAGATCCGGGCCGCGATCACCGATCATCAAAGGGCGAATCCATCGGGTCGTGCCCGGTCGCACCGGTCGGCCCCGCCGAACCCGATGCCGCGGGCGCCCCGTCCGGAGTCGCCGGGGACGGCGCACCCGCGATGCCCCCGCGCCGGACGCCGCTCCTCGACCGCGCCGCACGGAGCCGCTGAGGGGACTCGAACCCCTGACCGTCCGCTTACAAGGCGGGTGCTCTACCAACTGAGCTACAGCGGCGGGGGCGGCCGCGCCGTGCGCGCACATCGTAATCGGCCGTGGTCGTCGGCGGAGAAGCGGCCGGACCGGCGGCCCCTCGCCCGCGGGCGCGCGGGTCGGGTGTCAGGCTCGTGATGGAGGACACGAACCGGAGGTGCAACGGCCGCGGCGTGCGGGCCGATGGCCGAGGGGACGATCAACGCGGTCACCCAGAGGTGACGAGCAGGAAGGTAGGTCTGCGGTGGGAATCACGCAGCGCGCCCGTGGTGTGCTGCGGCGGCGCGACCCGGCCGAGCCGGTGGGGACACGCAACGCCGTTTACGGGCCGGCACTGCCCGAGGAATCAACGGTCCACCTGGTGATGGACCTGGGGCTGCGCATCGGCGAGGTCCAGATGGCCAGCGGTGCGGGCGCTTCCGACGTCACCGCGACGATCATCGGTGTGGTCAGCGCCTACGGCCTGCCGCACTGCGAGGTCGACGTGATCTACACGTCGATCACCGTCTCCTGCTACCGGGGCACCGAGGAGGTGCCCATCACCTCGCTGCGCGTGGTGCGCAACCGGTCCATCGACTACACGCGGCTCGCCGACGTGGAGGACCTGGTCCGCAAGATCACCGCCGGTGAGCTGTCCGCGTCGGACGCCTACTCGGAACTGGACAAGATCACCTCGGCGCCGCACCCCTTCCCGCGCTGGGTGGCGACCCTCGCGTGGGCGGGCATGGCGGCCTCGCTGTCGGTGCTGCTCGGCGGCGGCGACCCGCTGCTGGCCGTGGTGGCGGCGGTGGCGACGGCGCTGGTGGACCGGATCGGGCGGTTCCTGAACAAGCGGGCGCTGCCGTTCTTCTTCCAGCAGGCGGTCGGCGGGGTGATCGCGACGAGCATCGCGCTGGCCTGTTCGATGCTGCGGATCCTCCCGACGCCCGCGCTGGCGGTCGCGGCGAGCATCATCGTGCTGCTGTCCGGGATGACGGTGGTCGGCTCGATGCAGGACGCGATCACCGGGTACAACGTGACCGCCGCAGGCCGGATCGCGGAGCTCGCGCTGATGTCGGCCGGGCTGATCGCCGGTGTGGTGCTCTCGCTCTACGTCGGGGTGCAGGTCTTCGACCAGCTCGGCGGGGACACCGCGGAACTGCTGCAGAAGGTGGGCACCGCGCGGATCGAGTCGACGACGGCGCTGGACCTCCCGGTGCAGGCGCTCGCGGGTGCCTCCACCTCGGCCTGCTTCGCGCTGGCCAGCTACGCCCCGCCCCGGCCGCTGGTCATCGCCGGGCTCGGCGGGGCGGTCGCCGCGGGCGTGTCGGGCACGCTGACGAACGTGGTGGGGTTGAACGCGGTGCTCGCGGGCGCCGTCGCCACGACCGTCGTCGGCGTCGCGGGCGGCGTGGTGACCCGGCGGCTGCGGATCCCGGCGCTGGTGATCGCGGTGTCCGGCGTGGCGCCGTTGCTGCCCGGGCTGGCGACCTACCGCGGCCTGTACGAGATCGCGGTGGTCCGGGACCCGGCGGGCATGTCGACGCTGATGCTGGCGGCCGCGACCGGGCTGGCGCTGGGCGCCGGGGTGGTGCTGGGCGAGTACCTGGCGCAGCCGGTGCGCACCCGGCTCGGCAGGCTGGAGCGCAGGCTCTCGGGCCCGCGCCTGTCCGGGCCGCTGCGGCCCACCCGGCGCCGCCGGAGTGAGCAAGACCTCGGGGGCGTTGGCCCACACGAACGACGCGGGCGGTGGACTGATTGGCTAGCCTCGCCTGCGGGTAGTGAGTGATCCGGGACGGTCCGCGACAGCGGCCCAGCCGCTGGAGAGCACGATGCCGCCGGCGCAGCCCATCCCGTCCGAGACAGCAGCGGTCTCCCGAGGAGGCAACACCGGTGAGTAGGGCCAGCACGCCCGCCCGTGCGGATTTCGTCGTCGTCGCCAACAGGCTTCCCGTCGATCTGGAGAAGCTCCCGGACGGCACCGAGCGCTGGAAGCACAGCCCCGGCGGCCTGGTGACCGCGCTGGAGCCGTTCCTGCGCGCCCGCCGCGGCGCCTGGGTCGGCTGGCCGGGGGTCGCCGACGTCGACGTCGAACCGTTCACCGACGAGGACATGCACCTGCACCCGGTGCGGCTGTCCTCCGACGAGTTCCAGGACTACTACGAGGGCTTCTCGAACGCGACGCTGTGGCCGCTGTACCACGACGTGGTGGTCCCGCCGGTGTTCGACCGCTCCTGGTGGGACGCGTTCCGGCGGGTGAACCGCCGGTTCGCCGAGGCCGCGGCCGAGGTCAGCGCGGAGGGCGCGACCGTGTGGGTGCAGGACTACCAGCTGCAGCTGGTGCCCGCGATGCTGCGGGAGCTGCGGCCGGACCTGCGCATCGGCTTCTTCCTGCACATCCCGTTCCCGCCGGTGGAGCTGTTCATGCAGCTGCCGTGGCGCACCGAGATCGTGCGCGGGCTGCTCGGCGCGGACCTCGTCGGCTTCCACCGCCCGGGCGGCGCGCAGAACTTCCTGTGGCTGGCGCGGCGGCTCGCCGGGTTCGAGCCGAGCCGCGGCCAGGTCGGCGTGCGGTCCCGGCCGGGCGTGGTGCAGGTCGGGGACCGCGCGGTGCGGGTCGGTGCGTTCCCCATCTCGATCGCCTCCTCGGAGCTGGACCAGATGGCGCGCAGCAAGGAGATCCAGCAGCGCGCCAAGGAGATCCGCGCCGAGCTGGGCAATCCGCGCCGCATCATGCTCGGCGTCGACCGGCTGGACTACACCAAGGGCATCGACGTGCGGCTGCACGCGATGCACGAGCTGCTCGCCGACGGCCAGATCCGCGCCGAGGACGTGGCGATGATCCAGATCGCCACGCCCAGCCGGGAGCGCGTCGAGCACTACAAGCAGATGCGCGAGGGCATCGAGCGCGAAGTCGGCCGGATCAACGGCGAGTTCGGCCGCGTGGGTCACCCGGCAGTGCACTATTTGCACACGTCGGTGGACAAGAAGGACCTGGTGGCGTTCTACTGCGCGGCCGACGTCATGGTGGTCACGCCGGTCCGCGACGGCATGAACCTGGTGTGCAAGGAGTACGTCGCCTGCAGGCACGACCTGGGCGGCACGCTCGTGCTCAGCGAGTTCGCCGGAGCGGCCGCGGAACTCACCAGCGCTTTCCTCGTCAACCCGCACAACTTGGACGGTGTGAAGGAGGCGTTGCTGTCCGCCCTCGACATCGAGCAGGCCGACGGCCGCCGTAGGATGCGAGCATTGCGTAGGCAGGTGCTCACGCACGACGTCGACCGCTGGGCCCGTTCGTTCCTCGAAGCGCTCGGGACCCCCTGAAAGACCCGCTCGACGTCCGGAGCCGCCGCGCGAGGTAACTGATCGACCACCGGCGGACGTGCGGCGGGAACCGGCAGCGGACCCGACCGGCACGTCCGGCACCGAATCGATCATGCAGACCCATCCGACCGCCCAGAGGAGTATGGCGTTGACCGCCGAAGCTCTCCCCGCCGAGCTGCGCCGCACGATCGTCCAGCTCGCGCGCACCCCTCGACTGCTGGTCGCCTGCGACTACGACGGCACTCTCGCCCCGATCGTGGCCGACCCGAACGCGGCCAAGCCGCTCCCCGAATCGGTGCACGCCCTGCGTTCGCTGGCGTCCCTGCCGGCCACGACCACCGCGGTGATCTCCGGCCGGGCGCTGCGCGACCTGGCCACCCTGTCCCGCCTCCCCTCCGAGGTCCACCTCGTCGGCAGCCACGGCTCCGAGTTCGACGTGGGCTTCGTGCACGAGCTCGAACCGCAGGCCACCGAACTGCGCACCCGGCTGCAGCGCGGCCTGCAGGAGATCGTCGCCGGCCAGCAGGGCGTCACCCTGGAGGCGAAGCCGGCCAGCGTCGCGGTGCACGTGCGCCGCGCCGAGGACGACGTCGCCGAGCGCGTGCTCGACCAGGTCCGCTCCGGCCCGGCCACCTGGGACGGCGTCCAGGTCACCGAGGGCAAGGCCGTGATCGAGCTGGCCGTGGTGCAGACCGACAAGGGCAACGCCCTCGACGCGCTGCGCCACCAGGTCGCCGCCACCGCCGCGATCTTCCTCGGCGACGACGTCACCGACGAGAAGGCGTTCGCCCGGCTGCACGGACCCGACCTCGGGCTCAAGGTCGGCGAGGGCGACACGCTCGCCGAGTTCCGCGTCGCCGACACCACCCAGGTCGCGACCGCGCTCGCGTTCCTGATGGAGGAGCGGCGCACCTGGCTCTACGGCGAGCAGGCCCCGCCGATCGAGCGGCTGACCATGCTGTCCAACGAGCGCACCGTCGCCCTGCTCACCCCGGACGCGCGACTGACCTGGATGTGCCACCCGGGCCCCGACTCGGCGGCCGTGTTCGCCGACCTGCTCGGCGGCCCCGGCGCCGGCCACTTCTCCGTCCGCCCGCACGGCGGCAACGGCGCGCCGCGCAGCCCGCTGCCGCTGGGCCAGCGCTACGTGCCGGGCACCATGACGGTCGAGACCCGCTGGTCGCGGCTGCTGGTCACCGATTACCTGGAGCACGGGGTCGACGCGCACCGCACCGACCTCATCCGGGTGATCACCGGCGAGACGACGGCGAGCATCGAGTTCGCGCCCCGCCCCGAGTTCGGCCAGGTCCCGGTGCGGCTCGTCCCCGAAGCCGGCGGGCTGCGGGTGATGGGCACCTCGGAGCCGATGGTGCTGCACTCCCCCGGCGTCCAGTGGGAGATCACCTCCGACGGGATGCACGAGTCGGCGCGGGCCGTGGTGGCCGCCTCCGAAGAGACCCCGATCGTGCTGGAGCTGCGCTGCGGCACCGAGGACCTGGCGCCGTCCGAGCGCACCGAGCGGCAGCGCCGCGCCGCCGCCGACGTGTACTGGTCGGAGTGGCTGGAGACGCTGACGCTGCCCGCCGTGGAGACCGACCTGGTGGGCCGGTCCGCGCTGACGCTGCGCGGCCTGTGCAACACCGACACCGGCGGGATCATGGCGGCGGCGACGACCTCGCTGCCGGAGGAGATCGGCGGCGTCCGCAACTGGGACTACCGCTACTGCTGGCTGCGGGACGGCTCGATGACCGCGCAGGCCCTGGTCACGCTGGGCTCCACCGCCGAGGCGGAGGGCTTCCTCGACTGGCTGCACCGCGTGCTGGAGACGCTGCCCGGGCCGGAGCGGCTGCACCCGCTCTACAGCCTGCAGGGCACCAGCCTCGGGCCGGAAGCCGTGATCGACAGCCTGCCCGGCTACGCCGGTTCGCGGCCGGTGCGCGTCGGCAACCTCGCCGACCAGCAGGTCCAGCTGGACGTGTTCGGCCCGGTCGTGGAGCTCGTCTGGCACCTCGCCGAGGTGACCGGTGAGGTCCGGGACCGCGACTGGCAGCTGGTGAAGGCGATGGCCGAGGCCGTCTCGCACCGCTGGTTCGAACCGGACCACGGCATCTGGGAGGAGCGCGACCAGCCGCGCCACCACGTGTACTCGAAGGTCATGTGCTGGGTGACGCTGGACCGCGCGCTGAAGATCGCCGAGCGGTACGGCCGCGAGGTGGAACCCACCTGGGGCCCGCTGCGCGACCAGATCTCGCAGGACGTCATCAAGAACGGCTGGCAGCCGGACGTGCAGGCGTTCACCACCGCTTACGAGGGCTCCGACCTGGACGCGGCCTCGCTGCACGTGGGCCTGTCCGGGCTGATCGACCCGTCGGACGAGCGGTTCCGCGCGACGGTGAACGCGATCGAGTCCGAGCTGCGCAGCGGTTCCACTGTGTACCGCTACCGCCGGGACGACGGGCTGCCGGGCGACGAGGGCGGCTTCCACCTGTGCGCGGCCTGGCTGATCGAGGCGTACCTGCTGATCGGCCGCCGCACCGAGGCCGAGGAGCTGTTCCAGCAGATCGTGGACACCGCCGGGCCGACCGGGCTGCTCGCCGAGGAGTACGACCCGATCGCGGAGCGCTCGCTGGGCAACCACCCGCAGGCGTACTCCCACCTGGGTCTGATCCGCTGCGCGCAGCTGCTGTCCCGCTGACACCGCGCCGGCCGCACGACCGCGCCGAACGGGCCGTTCACCCCACCGGGTGGGCGGCCCGTTCCGCGTTCCGCGGGGCCGCGCGCTGCGGAGTTCGATCACGATTCTCGGCGAAACCGCCGTTCGGGTCGAACTCGGCCGTTACGCTCCGCCGCAAGAGGCCGCACTCGCGCGGTGACGCGCGGACATCTGGGGGACCCACGTGACCGGACTGACGATCGCGATCGTGCTCATCGGCGTCGCCGTCGCGGTGTCGAGCATGGTGCTGCTGTACCGCCGCACCCGGCCCGCGCCGCAGGCGGCGACCGGACCGACCGACCCGTTCCACACCGGCGACGAGGACTCGCTGCGCGGCGATCCGCGGCGGCTCAAGGCCGGCGACATCGTGGAGGTCCGGGGGCTGAGCTACACGGTGCGCGGCTCGCTGCGGCTCACCGAAGGCGGCTGGGGCTGGGCCGAGCACCTGCTCGACGACGCGAAGGGCACCCAGGTGTGGCTCGGCGTCGAAGAGGACCCCGACCTGGAGCTGACGCTGTGGACGCCGGTCGACGAGGCCGGTGAACCCGGCGGGAAGCACGTCGAGTTCGGCGGCCGCCGGTACGCGCGCGAGGAATCCGGCTCGGCGACGTTCCGCAGCGAGGCCACCACCGGCCTCGACGCGCAGGGCACCGTCCGCTACCAGGACTACGCGGCCGAGGACGGCGCGCTGCTGGGCTTCGAGTCCTACGGCGACTCCGGCTGGGAGGCCAGCACCGGCGAACGGCTCGGCCGGTACGACGTGCGCATCTACCCGACCGCGGACTGAGGCGCTCGGCCGTGGGACGAGGGATCTGGATCGCGCTGGCGTGCGTCGGCGTCGTCGTGGCGCTGATCGTCGCGGTCCTCGCGGTGTTCAGCGGCGGCTCCGGGCCGCGCGGCTACGTGCCCGCGCACTACCAGCGCGCCCCCGCGCTGGACATCGGCGGCTCGCGCGACGACGAGGCCTACACCAGCACGAAACCGGTGCCGGTGGTGGCGCGGGAGATCACCTCCCGGCGCAGGCCGCAGTCGCAGCACACCGACGCCAGCGGGGTCTACCTGCGCTACTCCGACGACGCGGTGGTCATCCAGCCGCGCGGCACCGGATCGGTGATCCACCTGATGGACGCCGACCGCGCCTACCGGCACTACCACTCGCACCTCGGCGGGGTGTGGGGCTGGGGCGGCCCGGGCACCCCTTCCCGCCCGGGGCGCCCCGGCCGGGGGCCCGCCGGGGGGCGCGCCGGGGAGCAG
>NZ_JAIUJZ010000184.1:0-4689 GCF_020176775.1 Saccharopolyspora sp. 6M | reverse complement strand
CGGCCTTGACGACCACGACCTGACGCGACGAACGACCTGACGCATCGCCGAGACGGGGCCCCCCCCCCCGGGGGGCCCGGGCCCGGGGGGGGGGGCCGGGCTCCGGCAAGTAGGCGCTCCCCGGGCCGCGGGCGGCCTCCGGCGCGGCGTGCGCGACCTCCGACGAACGGCTCCCGACGAACGAGAAGGATGGAACGACCTTGCTCCAGGAACTGCTCTCCGGCCTGCTCGCGGCGGTCGCCTACGGCGTGATCGGCACGCTGATGATGGCGCTGGGCTACCTGCTGGTGGACCTCGCCACGCCCGGCAGGCTGCGCGACCTGATCTGGGTGCGGCGCAACCCGAACGCGGCGCTGCTGCTGGTGTCCGGGCTGGTCGGCGTCGGCATCATCCTCACCACCGCCATCGCGGCCAGCGCCGACGACCTGCTGCTCGGGCTGGTGGGCACCGTCGTGTACGGGCTGCTCGGGCTGGTGCTGATGAGCCTGTCCTTCCTGCTCATCGACGCCCTCACCCCCGGCAGGCTGGGCGACGAGCTGGCCGCGGACACCATGCACCCCGGCACGTGGGTGTCGGCGGCCGCGCACGTGGTGATCGCGGTGCTGATGGCCGCCGCCATCTGGTGACGCCCGGGCGAGCGAGCCGATCCCGATGACCACCGAGACCGACCTGGACTCCCCCACCCGCGCGCAGGCGGAACCCGCGCCGCGCGGCCGCGCCGCCCGCACCGCGGTGCTGGTGGCGGTGTTCCTGTGCGCCGCGTGCGGCCTGGTGTACGAGCTGGCGCTCGTCGCGCTCGGCAGCTACCTGATCGGCGACACCGTCGGGCAGGCGTCGATCGTGCTGTCGCTGATGGTGTTCGCGATGGGCGTGGGCGCGCTCGCGGCGAAACCGCTGCAGCGCTGGGCCGCGGCGGCGTTCGCCGCGGTGGAGGTGCTGCTCGCGCTGATCGGCGGGCTCAGCGTGCTGCTGCTGTACGCCGCGTTCGCCTGGCTGAGCCTGTACACGCCGGCGCTGGTGGTGACGGCCCTGGTGCTGGGGCTGCTGATCGGTGCGGAGATCCCGCTGCTGATGGTGCTGCTGCAGCGGATCCGGAAGCAGGATGCGGGTTCGGCGGTGGCCGACCTGTTCGCCGCCGACTACGTGGGCGGGCTGCTCGGCGGCCTGGCGTTCCCGTTCGTGCTGCTGCCGGTGTTCGGGCAGCTGCAGGGCGCGCTGCTGGTGGGGATGCTCAACGCGGCGGCCGGGCTGGGCCTGGTGCTGGCGGTGTTCCGCCGCGAGCTGTCGAAGCGGGCGGTGCTGCTGCTCGTGTCGGGTTCGGTGCTGGTGGCGGGCGTGCTCGGGACGGCGTGGCTGCTGTCCGACGAGTTCGAGGTGACGGCGCGGCAGGCGCTGTACCGGGACCCGGTGGTGCAGTCGATGCGCACCCCGTACCAGGAGATCGTGCTGACCGAGTCGTTCCCGCTGGACGGCGACCCGGACACCCGGCTGTACTTGAACGGGGACCTCCAGTTCAGCTCGGTCGACGAGTACCGGTACCACGAGGCGCTGGTGCACCCGGTGCTGGCCGGGCCCCGTTCGCACGTGCTGGTCCTCGGCGGCGGCGACGGGCTGGCGCTGCGCGAGGTGCTGCGCTACCCGGACGTGCGGGACGTGACCCTGGTGGAGCTGGAT
Source organism: Saccharopolyspora sp. 6M (assembly GCF_020176775.1). NCBI lineage: Bacteria > Bacillati > Actinomycetota > Actinomycetes > Pseudonocardiales > Pseudonocardiaceae > Saccharopolyspora > Saccharopolyspora sp. 6M. The sequence continues at coordinate 3,015 of NZ_JAIUJZ010000184.1, read as the reverse complement.
CCGGCGGTCCCGCGGCTGGCCCGCACCGACCCGCGGGTGTCCGAGCTGAACCGCGGTGCGTTCGAGGACCCGCGGGTGCACCTGGTCTCCGCGGACGCCTTCGCCTGGCTGCGGGACGACCGGCAGCGGTTCGACGCGGTGGTCGTGGACATGCCGGACCCGGATTCGACGGCGACGGCGAAGCTGTACTCCGCGGAGTTCTACGGGCTGGTGCGGAGTTCGATGGCCGAGCACGCGCGGGTGGCCGTGCAGGCGGGCTCACCGTACTTCGCGCCGAAGGCGTTCTGGGCGATCGAGGCGACGATGCGGGAGGCCGGGCTGGGCACCACGCCGTACCAGGTCTCGGTGCCGAGCTTCGGCGAGTGGGGCTTCCACCTGGCCACCGCCGGTCCGGCGCCCGAGCTGCGGCTGCCCGCGGACGTCCCGCCGCTGCGCTCGCTGGACGAGCGGACGCTGGCCGCGGCCGCCGCGTTCCCGCCGGACCGCGCGCGCATCACCGGGTTGACCCCGTCGACGCTGCTGCACCCGACGATCCTGCACTACGTGCAGGACGAGTGGCGCAACTACTGACGCACCCCGGGCCCATCGGTCGGCGGGCCCTCGGCGATCACGGGCCGAACCAGCGCTCCTCCGCGGAGCGGGGCGGGGCGGCGGTGGTGCCGGTCATCAGCTGGGTCTCCAGCAGCACGTCCCGCGGCCTGCCGGGTTCGCTGGTGTCCAGCAGCAGGCGGCCCGCGGCGCGGCCCTTCTCCAGCACCGGCTGGCGGACCGTGGTCAGGCCGACCCGCTCGGCGTCGTCGATGCCGTCGAAACCGGTGATGGTGAGGTCGTCGGGCACCCGCACGCCGCGGCGCCGCGCCTCCTCCAGCGCGCCGAGGGCCAGTATGTCGGAGGTGCAGATGATCGCGGTGATCTCCGGGTCGATCTCCAGCAGCTGGGCCGCGGCGGAGGCGCCGGATTCCGTGCTGTGGTCGAAGCGCTCCACCACCGGCACCTGCGCCCAGTCGACCCCGGCTTCGCTGAACGCGGCGGCGAGCGCGGTCAGCCGGGAGCGCTGGACGTGGAAGCTGGCGTTCGCCTGCCGGTGCACGGAGGCCACGCCGTCGTTGCGGCCGCGCGCCAGGCGCATGCAGGACACCCCGATGCGGCGGTGCCCGAGGCCGATCAGGTGCTCGGCGAGGACCCGCACCGCGCCCTCGTCGTCCGGGCCGACCCAGTCCAGCTGGTCGATGCGCGGCTGGTCGCAGATCACCACCGGCACCGGGCGTTCGAGCACGGCGGCCAGGTGCGGGTCGTCGTCGGGCACCGAGTACACGACGAACCCGTCGACGCCGGCGCGGTGCACCGAGGCGACGTCCTCGCGCTCGGGGCTGGCCGGGATGAGCAGCAGTCCGTGCCCGGCGTCCTCGCAGGCCAGCGCGAGCCCTTCGAGGAACTGGATCGCGGCGGGGTCGCGGAACGCGTAGGAGAGGTTCTCGGTGAGCAGCAGCCCGACCGCCCCGGCCTTCCGGGTGCGGAGCGAGCGCGCGACCGGGTCGGGGCCCGGGTAGCCGAGCCTGCGCGCGGTGTCGAGCACCCGCTTCCGCAGCTCCGGCGAGAGCTGGTCCGGGCGGTTGTACGCGTTCGACACCGTGGTCCTGGAGACCCCGAGCTCCGCCGCCAGCGAAGCCAGCGTCGCAGGCCGTCGGGCATTCGTTGACCGAGCCATGGAGGAACCGTAACGGTTCAGTACCCGGCGGTGAAGCCGCCGAGATGCAGATCCCATTGCCGATCGGCAACGATCACCACGAGTAGTCGCATGATCACTTTCCGAACCGGTTCGAGGAAAGGGATGACCTTAACTCGGTTAAGCGCTACGTTGTGCTTAACCCGAGTCAGTGAAAGGTGCGTCCCAGATGTCCGAGGTTGCATACGTCCAGGCATCCCGCCTCTACCCGGGTAACCCACCGGTGCGAGCCGTCAACGCACTCGATCTGCAGATCGACGACGGAGAGTTCCTGGTCCTGGTCGGACCCTCCGGCTCGGGCAAGTCGACCGCGCTGCGGATGCTCGCCGGCCTGGAGGAGGTGGACGAAGGCGCCATCACCATCGGCGGCCAGGACGTCACCAACACCCCGCCGAAGGCGCGCGACATCGCGATGGTCTTCCAGTCCTACGCGCTGTACCCGCACATGACGGTCGCCGACAACATGGGCTTTGCGCTGAAGCTGCGCAAGACGCCCAAGGACGAGATCCGGGCCAAGGTCACCGAGGCCGCGAAGATGCTCGACCTGGAGAAGTACTTGGACCGCAAGCCCAAGGCGCTCTCCGGCGGCCAGCGCCAGCGCGTCGCGATGGGCCGCGCCATCGTCCGCGAGCCCAGCGTCTTCCTGATGGACGAGCCGCTGTCCAACCTGGACGCGAAGCTGCGCGTGGAGACCCGCGCCAACATCGCCGCGCTCCAGAAGCGGCTGGCCACCACCACGATCTACGTCACGCACGACCAGGTCGAGGCCATGACCATGGGCCACCGGGTCGCGGTGCTCAAGGACGGGCTGCTCCAGCAGGTCGCCAGCCCGCGCGAGCTGTACGAGAACCCGCGCAACGCGTTCGTCGCCGGGTTCATCGGCTCGCCCGCGATGAACCTCAAGACGGTGCCGCTGTCCGCGGCGGGCGCCGAGCTCGACGGGCAGACCATCCCGCTGCCCCGCGCCGCGCTGTCCGCGGCCGACGGGTTGCAGGAGGTGACCTTCGGCGTGCGCCCGGAGGCGCTGAGCCTGGTCTCCGGCGAGGACGAGAAGGCCATGACGATGACCGTCGAGCTCGTCGAGGAGCTCGGCGCGCACGCCCTGGTGCACGGCAGCATCCAGATCGCCGGGGAGCCGCAGCGGTTCGTGGTCCGCACCGACGGCCGCACCCCGCCCGCGCTGGGCCAGCAGGTGAAGGTGGCGCTGCGCGACTCCGGCGAGGTGCACCTGTTCCGCCCGGACGACGGGACCCGCCTGACCAGCTGATCCCCCCGCACCCCCGCGATGC
>NZ_JAIUJZ010000183.1:0-23966 GCF_020176775.1 Saccharopolyspora sp. 6M | reverse complement strand
GGCGGTGGGTGACGGGGAGTTGGGACAGGCCCCAGAGTGCGCACCAGGTGAGGGCGTTGTCGGTGGGGCCGGGTGGAGCGAGGCCGGTGGCGGTGCGGCTGTCGTGTTGTTGGCTGCCGATGGTGTCGGTGGTGGTGTCGCCGGTGAGTCCGGTGTGGATGGTTTGGGGTGTCCATTTGGCGAGTGCGACGGCGAGGGGTCGTAGGCGGGTGGTGACGATTTCGGAGCCGCGGTTGCGGGGTTGCATGTCGAAGCGGTTGGCGGCGTTGTCCTGGATGAGTTCGCCTTGAGGTGTGAGGCTCCAGTAGCAGGGTTCGCCGAGGGCAGCGATCAGTTGCTGGTCGAGCCAGGTGCCGCGTGCGCGGAGGGTGTTGAGGGCGTGGTGGCGTTGCTGTTGCAGGTCGGTCCAGTCGTCGCCGCGGAGGCTGCTGATGCGGGGGCTCAGCAGGGCCATGCTTCGTCCGCGGCTGGTGAAGGTGGTGTGCAGCCAGCTGGCGGGGTCGGCGCGGTCGGTGGCGTGCTGGTGCACGGTGGCCGTGACCTGCTCGGGGGTGAGGGTGCTGTGGAGGCGTGGCCGGGGGTCGGGGGTGTCGGTCCAGGACAGCAGGACGTCGTGGTCTCCGGCGTCGTCGAGGATCGCCGCGAGCCCGTAGAGGGCCAGGTGGGACAGGGCGAGGTGCGGGGGGCTGGTGGCCAGGATGAACTCGTGGGTGGTCATGAGCCTTCCATGGAGATCTGGCTGTCGGCGGCGCGCAGCAGCGCTTCGAGGTAGGCGCATCCCCACCAGCCCCACCGGCGGTGGGTGGTGGCGATGATCTTGTCCCAGGCCCCGTTCTGGAACCAGTGCTGGGCCAGGGCGAGGTCGGGGTGGCCGTCGGGCAGCAGGTCGGTGCCGGTGTGGTCGAACAGGGCGCGGCCGTGGCCGTGGCTGGTGCCGATCAGTCGCAGCACCAGCTGTTGCTGGTCATCGAGGGCCGGGTGGTCGCGGGCGTAGTGCAGCGCGGAGAGCTGTTCGTGGCGCCAGCGGTACGGCAGACGAGCTTCGAGCCGGTCGGTGCGGCGCTGGGTGGGACTGCGGTAGGGACTTTTCGCGATCGGGCGGTCACCGGGGTCGGTGTGGCCGAGGAAGCGTTGGAACCGTCGGTCGTTCTTGCCGCTGTCGTGGTGGTATCCGGCTTCGGCCAGCACGGCGGGAAGCGACGCGGCGAGGCGGAGGACCTCGGGGCCGGCGAGGTGGCCGGCGCGGTCGCCGACGGCGGTGTTGTGGACGTCGAGCTCGGCCGCGGCGGCGGCGGGGGTGAGGGTCTGGCGGGTGTCCTCGTCCCGGGCCGCGCGGCGCAGATCCTGGACGACGAGGCGGCAGGGGGTGTCGTCGAGGTCGGTGTGGAGGGTGATGTCGTAGTCGCGGACCCGGCCGGATTCCAGCAGTTCGACCGTGGCGGGCAGCGTCGGGTGCGGGGTGGGTAGCTGCTGGTCGAGTTCGGCCAGCAGCGCGGCCAGTTCGCGGCGGCCGGAGCGGGTGTGCAGGGTGTCGCCGAGGTCGGTGGCGGCGTCCAGGATGTGTTGCACCTCGCCGCGGGCCAGGTGCGAGCTCTCCCCGAGGCGCAGCACCAGGGATCCGGGGTCGGTGCGGGTTTCCAGGACGTCCTCGGCGGTGTCCGCGCCGGGCCCGGGAACGGCGGCGTCGAACCGGAACAGGGCTGCGGTGGTGTCGACCACGACCAGATCCCCCGGGGCGAGGTCGGCGGCGGAGTCCAGCACGCTGACCTCGCCGGCCCGGATGCGGCCGAGGCACGGTGTGGTGCCGGGCGAGTCGGGGATCAACGCCGCCAGGGACTCGCGCAGCGTGGTGTTGAGTCGGGCGGGGAACACTTCGTGGTCCTGCACCGGGGTGGCGTCCAGCAGCTCCGGCAGTTGGGAGGGTTCGGTGGGCAGGCCGGTGCGGACGAGGATGCCGATGTCGGGGGCGGTGTCGAAGTCCTCGGCCAGCCACAGCTGCACGTCGTGGTCGAGGCCGAGTGCGGTGCTGGTGCGGGACAGGTAGTCCACTTCGGCGGGTTCGATGCGCTGGTAGAGCATGCGGCGCCGGGCTGCTGCCGGAGGGGGTTGCTGGGTGATCGTCCACGGTGCGAGATCAGGCAGTTCGGTCAGCCACTGGTGTGCGGCGGTGAGCTCGGCGGCGGTGTAGGGACCGCTGCGGGCCTTGGCAGCAAGGGGCTTCGACGGCACCAGCACCGTCACCTCGGCCGGGGCTCCGGTACGGCCCATGCGCCCGAAGCGCTGGGCGAGGGCCGAGCCGCTGGCGAGTTCGGTGATCCCGGTGCGGAAAGAGCAGTCGACGCCGACTTCGAGGGTTTGGGTCGTGACCACCACGTCGAACGGGCTCAGCTCGCCGTCGCCGGCGACGTGCAAGCGTGCGAGTCGCTCGGCGGCACCGTGCGGGCGCATCCGCCCGCAGAAGACCCCGATGTCCAGGGTGCTGCGGCGCTGCAGCTCGGTGGCCAGGTCGAGGGCGGTTTCCACGGTGTTGACGTAGCAGCCGACCGTGGCGCCGAACTCGGCGTGCTTGGCCAGGGCGAGCTCAGCCAAGCGGCGGATCGCCGTGGCACGCGGACCGCCCTTGCCCGGCATCGGCCAAGTCGGCAACTCGTGCAGCACCAAGGGTTTCTTCGCACAGACCCGAATACGCAGCGCTTCGTCCGCGCCGGGGGCGAGATCCTCGTCGCGGACGCCGATCGCGGTGCGGGCGCCGTCGTGCTCACCGTCGGAGCCGACCGCGGTGGCGGTGGTCTCGACGATCTGCAAGGCCGGGACGCCGAGGTGCTCGGCTTCACCGGCGGCGAGTTCGGCGACCCGTCGCCCGGTGATCAGTGCCTGGGTGGCCAGGTGGGCTTCGTCGAGGACGACGACGGTGTCCATCGCCAGCAGCCCGGCTTCACGTGGCCGGGCCGCGCGGGTGCTGCCGTAGCCGCGGAAGAGCAGGCGGCTGCCCCACATCGCCGGAGTCGCGCACAGCACCGCGCACGCCTCCGGCTCATCCCGCCACACCCGCGCGGGCGGCATGCCCCCGCGCAGCCGCCCCAGCACCACCGGATCCACCACGTCCGGTTCCGGGGCGAGGCCGGTCCACCGCAGGGTGCGCAGCGCAGCAGTGACCTCGGCCAGCACGCTGCCCGCCGGTGCGGTGTTCAACGCGGTGATCAGCTCGTGGGTGTAGTCGTACTGGTCGTCGGTCAGCGCGCGCCGGTCGACCACCAGCGCCAGCCGCCGCGGCACCCGCGGTCCGCCGGTGGCCATGCAGGCCACGGCGAACAGGTGCACGTCAACGACCGACGTCTTCCCGGCACCGGTCGGCGCCACGATCTGATCGGGCCACCGGCCGTGCTCGCCGAGGTGGGCGAGCAGACGCTGCTGCCACCGGTACGGGGACCGGCCCGGGTGGGCTTCGGAGTAGAACGTCGCAAACTGCTCAGGCGAGAGGGTCATGATCCGGAAGAGGTCTCCGTGGTCTCGTCAGGAAATTCATCACGCGGAATCAGCAGACCCGCGCCGAAGTGCCGGGACTGGCCCAACGCCAGCAGGCTCGTGTCGGCGGCCAGCTCACCCAAGCCCAGCACCGCCCGGTAGGGGCGCAGCACCACGTTTTTCGGGGCGGTGTGCACGAACCGGCCCGGGTCTCCCGGCACCATCCGCACCTCCCGCACCTGCACCCCGCAGGCGCGGGCCCGCTCGGCCAAGCCCCGGGATCGTGCGTCACCACGACCGGGCACGGCCAAGTGATCGCGCCACAACAGCCCTACCGAGGCCGCGACGGTGTCGGGACCGGACCAGTTCTGCCGCAGCGGCCGCAGATCCGGCACCGCAGCCGGGTCCGTCTCCCACCACCGCAGCGCCTTCGGCTGCGGCGGCCCCCAGAACTCGACCGCCGGAACTCGCACCGGCGGTCCCGCTACCCGCACGGGCTCGGCGAGTCCCGGTCGTTTCCCGCGCGGTGGACGCCGGTTCAGGATCGGACGCAGGCCCACCAGCGCCTGCTCGACCATCTCCACCACGCCCGGCTCCGCACCGGCGGGAATCAGCACCGCCAGAACCGGCGCCTGGTTCGGGCCCCGATGCCAGCTCGCGCGATCCTCGGCGAGGAACTGGATCGCGACCCCGTTGGCCGGGCGCCGCAGTCCACGCGGGTACTTCCCGGTCACGCACGGCGGTACCGGCATCCCGAGTTCACGATCAATCCGGTGGATCAGCCCACGGTGCACCGACGTCGCCGCCTGCACCCGCAACTCGTCGGGCACATCCTGGTCCAGCGGCACGCACACCACCGTCTCCCACGGCGCAGGCACCGCCTGCTCCACAGCCTCCGGCGGAGGCCGCAGGTAATAGGCCGGGCGCACGCACAGCCCGGGGACCGGGGCGAGGCGAATCTTCTCGTCGGTACCGGCCGCGTCCTGGCGCACGCTCGGTACCTGCTCGGTCGCCGCGGCGTGCGCGGCGGCCAGTTCCGCTGTGCGGCCCGGCAGCGGTACCGGCACCGGGATCCCGTGAGCACCGAACCCGGAGGCCATGTTCCGGTCGTGGGTCGCGGTGGCCTCGCCGACCCGCAACCGCACCGGGGATTCGGCCATCCCCAGATACGCCACGTCCCGGCACAACCCGGCCAGTGCGGTGCGGATTGCCACGCTGGGCTCGGTGTTCCAGCTCCAGCCGACCGGGCCCGACCACACGACGGCGCCCGGCAGCAGCTTTCCCGCCTTCTTCAGCTTGAGGCGGCCTTTCGCCCCGAACAGCAACCCGTCCTCGCGGTAGGTATCGATCTGCTCGGCGGTGACCGCGCGCGGCGGCAGCACCAACCCGTCCGGCGGGTGCTGTTCCAGCCACTCCAGCACCGCCGCATCCGCCGCGCACGGCACCAGCCCGTCGCCGTCCTCGACGGCCCGTGGTCCGGTCGCGGCCGCGTTCAGCAACGCCGCGTGCAACCGCGCCGGGGAGATCACCTCGTCGAGCAACGCGCCGCCGCGGTGGGCCCGGTAGGTGCCCAGCGGGAACTCGGCCAGCACCGCGAAGCTCACGCTCCCGCCTCCCCCGCACCAGCTTCTTCGGCGTCGACCGCACCGGCGATCACGGCTTGGTTCCCGGTCACCTTCATCGCCACCCCGTTCCAGCGCACCCCGGCCACCGACTCCGCGTGCTTCAGCGCGGCGGCGAGCAGGCCGGCGGCCTCGTCCACCGACGGCACCGCCAGCTCCACGTCCCCGCCGCCGCGCCCATCGAGCGTCAACACCGCAGGCGAGACCTCCGTCAGATTGCAGTTCGCCCGCAGGAACAACTCGGCGTTGGCCCGTGCCAGCCCATCCAGCGCGAACGCCGCCAACAACGCCCGGCACGCCGCATCCCCCTCGACACCGGCGCCGAAACGGATCTGGCGCAACGTCGCGAACGACAACACCTGCGACCGCACGATCCGTTCACACGCCACCCCGGCCAACTGGCCCAACGTCGGCGGCACCGCCCCCAACCCCAACGGCGACGCCGACACCGGCTCCCCCTTCTTGGCCTTCGCGACCTTCTCGCTGATCGTCTTCGCCGGTTTCGGCCCCAGCTCCGCTTCCTGCTCCCCCAGCATCACCGTGAGCTCGTTCTGCGCGACGTTGACCTGTGCCGCCACCGGATCAGCCCGGCCTCCGCCCTTCAGCGCAGGCTCATCATCCAGGCAGAACCCGATGATCTCCCCCACCAGAGCACTCGGCCACCGCCCCTGCCGAGTCCGCCGCGACGCATCCCAGCCCCCGTACACCAACGTCGCCGGACTCGTCTCCAACAACGCCCGCGCGTTCCGCGGCGAAGCGTTCCGCACCGCCCGGTACTGCTCGGTCTGCGTCACCGGTGTCCCCTTCACCCGGCCCGCACGGATGTGCCCGTCGAACGCCCGATGCGGCAACGTCCAATCCGAGAACTCCTCCAGACCGTCCTCCCGCTCGTACGACACCACGATCCGCGGCACCCGAGCCAACAGCGAGTCCCCATCCTCCAACGCACGCTGCTGGGCCGCCTCGACCCGATTCAGCTGGCTGGCCTTCCCATCCACCAGCACCACATACCGCAAATCCTCGCCCCAGAACCGCTTCTCGAACGCGTACCGCGGCGGATCATCGCGCTTCGCCCCCGGAAACACCGCAGGCGAAATCGCCGCATGCCACCCCGCCGACGGACACAACTCCGTCGACACCACCGCACAACTCGCACCACCCCCCGACACCGCAGCCAACAACCCCTCCAACGACACCGAACCCGACACCACAACCACCCTTCACCTGGACATATCCCCACTCCCCCGCGGCTTTTCCGAAGAGGAGGAACAGCGCGGCGAGAACGTAGACCACACCCCCGACAAACCCCCACCAGACCCCACACCCAGGCTTTGGAATATGCACTGCACTGTATTCCAGCCACACTGAAAGGCGCCGCGACAATCCAAACGGCGAATTCCCAACAACCCCGGCGCTACGCGACGAAGAGCATCGTGGGCTATATCGCCACCACTCGGACGAAGCACACCTTCCCTCGATGAAGGGCTCTTCGTCGCGCAGCAGGCCCCAACCAGGGCCAGCCACAGGCTAACCATCAGGCCGAAGCGGACCACAACCTCACCAGCCAGCTCACCGCCTGCCATCGATGCTGACGGCGGCACCTCACTCGCGGAGGGCCAGGACAAGGAGACAGGTCGCTGCGAACGTACCGCCGACCGCGAACATCGCGGCCAGGATCGCCGCCGGGACATCGCGACGACTCAGCCAGGTCAGGACACCCACGGCGACACTTACCATGACCGAAAACAGTGCGATTACAGCCAGGGCGAGTAAGCCCACGGCAACCCTCCTACAAGGTATGCTTTTTAGGTTAACCGCAAAGCACCCTAGCGGAGCGTGTCCGTGTTGCTACCTTCGGCACCTGGGGGTGGCTCGCCGGATCACCGCATCGCGGTGCGCCACGACCGGCTCAGCCGTGGCGGCTCGGAGCACGTCCACCTGTTGCCCCGCGAAGGCCGCACCGTCGAGGTCTCGCCGCCGCGCAACAACTTCCCGCTGCTGCCCGCCCCCGAGTACCTGTTCCTGGCGGGCGGCATCGGCATCACCCCGATCGCGCCGATGCTGCGCGCCGCGCTCGCCGCCGGGGCCACCGCGCGGCTGGTGTACGCGGGCCGCAGCACCGCGAGCATGCCGTTCGCCGCCGAACTCGCCGCCGAACTGGGCGGCCGGGTTCGGATCGTCGCCACCGGCACCGGCGGGCGCCCCGACCTCACCGCGCTCGCCGCCGAGCTCGGCCCGGAGGCGCTGGTGTACTGCTGCGGCCCCGACGCGATGCTCACCGCCGCCGAAGCCGCCTTCCCCGCCGACCGGCTGCACCTGGAACGCTTCCAGCCCACCACCAGGACACTCGCCCCCGCCTATCGCTGGCCCCAAACCGGGAACTCGGAGCACAACGGCTACGACCACGCTGTGCGGCGGCTCTTCCCGCACTGAGATTGAGACCGGCCGCGGCAAAGTCGACGTCGAGCTCTCCTTCATCGAACAGCTTGCGAGCACTACCGTGTCAAGGTAGCCGTCGACGCAGCCCACCTGCGCAGACACGACTTCAGCAGGTCAGGGCGGTGCCGGTCAGAGACGTTTACACCCGTTCGACGCGGTTCGACGCGCTTGGCGCCTCCCAATTTCCTCCCAAACCTTGCCTCCCAGCAGGGCATTCGGCTCACCGGGAACAGGCACTTGGTCTTTGATGATCTGTCGATCGACCGGCGTCGCGGTTCGGGTCGACGGAAGGAGCGCCAGAGCGGAAGCACGGCCGCGTGGCTGATTCATGCGACTGCTTGGGCTTCGAGTCATCGCTCGGGCTGCCTCGAGGAAGGACTCTTAAGACGGCGACGGACGCCGAACCAACCGTCGTCGCAGAGACCGGCCGTGCAGGGTGACATGCCGTGCCCGTGCTTCAGAGATGTGGGTGTTGGTACGCACCGTGTCGTGATACGGAATGATGTTCTTGTGACGTACCAGTCGCTGGAGACCGCACACCGCCTGATGGGATGGTGCGTACGGGCTCGCACTGGGCGTCCGGGCCCGTCGTCGAGTGATCGTTGTAAGGAGCCTTGTGAGCACCCTCGGTAGTTTCATCTGGTCGATCGCCGACCAGCTTCGGGGCCCCTACCGCCCCAACCAGTACGGCAACGTGGTCCTCCCGCTCACGATTCTGCGGCGCCTTGACTGCATCCTCGAGCCGGACCGGGAGACAGTCCGGGAGCTGGCGGCGAAGTACGAGAACCCGACCCGGCTCAAGGTCGAGGTCAAGAAGGCGACCGGCAGGCCGTTCTACAACACCTCGAACTACTCTTTCGCCAACCTCCTCGACGATGCCGACGGGCTGGCCGACAACCTGGTCGACTACATCGACCGGTTCTCCTCCGATGTCGACGTGTTCGAGTACTTCGACTTCAAGAAGGAGATCCTCGCCCTGGAGAAGGCAGGGCTCCTGCGCGAGGTCGTCACGTCCTTCAAGGCCGTCGACCTGCACCCGGACGTCGTCTCCAACGCCGACATGGGCGATGCGTTCGAGTACATCATCCGCAAGTTCAACGAGGCCGCGAACGAAACCTCAGGCGACCACTTCACCCCGCGGGACGCGATCCGGCTGCTGGTCGACCTGCTCTTCGCCGAGAAAGACGCCGACCTGAACGAAGCGGACATCGTCCGCACGCTGTACGACCCCACCGCGGGCACCGGCGGCATGCTCGCCTTGGCCGAGGAGTACCTGCTCGCACACAACCCCGACGCGCGCCTGAGCCTGTTCGGCCAGGAGTACAACCCACAGTCGTACGCCATCTGCAAGTCCGACCTGCTGGCCAAGGGCCACGACGCGACCAATATCGCCTTCGGCAACACCCTCACCGACGATGCGTTCGCAGGCCGCCAGTTCGACTTCTGCATGTCCAACCCGCCCTACGGCGTCGACTGGAAGCAGTACGCCAAGGCAGTCACGAAGGAGCGCGACGAAGCAGGCCCCTACGGCCGGTTCGCCCCCGGCCTCCCGTCGACCTCGGACGGGCAGATGCTCTTCCTGCTCCACCTGGTACACAAGATGCGAGCACCCGAAGACGGCGGCGGCCGAGCCGGGATCGTGATGAACGGCTCCCCGCTGTTCAACGGCGCCGCCGAAACCGGCCCCTCCAACATCCGCAAATGGCTGCTGGAAAACGACCTCGTCGATGCAATCGTCGCACTGCCGACGAACATGTTCTTCAACACCGGCATCACCACCTACATCTGGATCCTCGACAACACCAAACACCCCGACCGCAAGGGCCTGGTCCAGCTCATCGACGGCACCTCGTTCTGGACCAAGATGCGCAAAAGCCTTGGCGCCAAAAACCGTGAGCTCAGCGAGGCGGACCGAGCGGAGGTAGTCAAGCTGTACGCCGACTTCGCCGACGCCAACCCGGACTACTCCAAGGTGCTCCGCAACGACGAATTCGGCTACTGGACCATCACCATCGAACGACCACAATTGGATAAGAACAGCGACCCGGTCATTGACAGCAAAGGAAAGCCCAAGCCGAACACTAAAAAACGCGACACCGAGAACGTCGCGTTCACCTACGACGGCTCGACCGCCGGTGCCGCGGGCAAGCACGAAGTCATCCAGACATACTTCAACGCGGAGGTGAAGCCGCACGTCCCGGACGCCTGGATCGACTGGGCCAAAGTCAGGACCGGCTACGAGATCCCCTTCACTCGCCACTTCTACAAGTACGTCGCACCCCGCCCCCTCACCGAGATCGACGCCGACCTAGAGAAGCAGGTCGCTAAAATCCTCGACCTGCTGCGGGAGGTCGAGCAGTGACAGGACCACTTTGGGAAACATTGCCTGAAGGCTGGCGGACAGGACAGATTAAGCACGCTGCGACGGTCACCCTAGGCAAGATGCTGCAGAGCAAGAACTCGGGCGGTGATGAACGTGCGCCCTACATGCGCGCCGCGAATGTGCAGCCTAACGGCGCGTTGGCCCTCCAAGACGTAAAAGAGATGTGGTTCGGCGAGACTGAGCTAGAGCAGTTGAGCATCCGGGCCGGTGACGTGGTCGTTGTCGAGGGCGGCCAGGGCGGCTTCGGCCGTGCCGCGTATGTCGCCGACGAGCTATCGGGCTGGGGATTCCAGAACTCAATCAACAGGCTACGACCGATCGATGGCTTCGACGGACGCTTCATCACGTTCTACCTGATCGCACTGCGGGCTAGCGGTTTCGTCCGCGCTTATTCCAACGTTGTCTCGATGCCGCACCTCACGGCGGAGAAGCTTGCCAGGATTCCGCTCCCGCTGCCACCGCTGGATGAGCAGCGTGCCATCGCCGACTACCTCGACCACGAAACCGCCCGCATCGACACGCTCATCGAGGAACAGCATCGCCTGATTGAGATGCTACGCGAGCGGCGTCAGGCTGTCATCGAGTCCGCCGTTGGGTGCGGGTTGGACCCGGCCGCGCCGATGAGACCGAGCGGCCTGTTCTGGACGGCCGAGGTTCCTGAGCATTGGGCAGTTGCGAACATCCGCAAGGTAGCGACGATGAAGACAGGTCACACTCCGAGCCGAAGCAAGCCTGAGTACTGGGTGGAATGCACCATCCCGTGGTTCACTCTCGCAGACGTGTGGCAGTTGCGGGATGGTCGGCGGACCTACCTCGGCGAGACGGCAAACCTCATCAGCGAGGCTGGCCTCGCCAACTCCGCAGCTGAGTTGCTACCCGCCGGGACAGTCGTGCTCTCTCGCACGGCCTCCGTCGGATTCACCGGAATCATGCCGACGGCAATGGCGACTAGCCAGGATTTCTGGAACTGGATCCCGGGCGACCGCCTAGCGGCGGAATATCTGATGTGGACGTTCCGGGCAATGCAGAGCGAGATCCAGTCGCTGATGATCGGATCAACTCACAAGACCATTTATCAGCCGACTGCTGCCGCGTTCCGAATTCCAGTACCTCCACTTGATGAACAGCGGCGGATAATCGCTTACCTCACCGACCAGACCAAGAAGATCGACACTCTCATCACCGAGTCCGAGCGATTCATTGATCTGTCATGCGAGCGGCGTTCGGCATTGATTACTGCGGCGGTAACGGGGCAGATCAATGTGCGGGAGACGGCGTGATAGCTGATCACAACGAGGCCGCCTTCGAGTCCGAGATCTGCGAACACCTTGCTGAACAGGGGTGGCACTACTCGGCCGATGACACCGGGTACGACCGCGAACGGGCACTCTTTCCCGAAGACCTGTTCACCTGGCTGCAGGAAACCCAGCGAACTGCGTACGAGAAAGCCCTGAGGGCGGCGGGGTCGGAGGCGAAGTTCCTCGACGTGTTGACCACGGCGCTGGACAAGCCCCTCGAACATGGTGGTGGGATGTTGAACATCCTGCGCAATGGGGTGCAGTACATCGGTGGTGGCCGGTTGAAGATGGCGCAGTTCCGGCCCGAGACGGGTCTGAACGCGACCACCAATGAGCAGTACGCGGCGATGCGGGTGCGGGTGATGCGGCAGGTGCATTTCTCTACCGCTGACCGGCGCAGCATCGACTTGGTGTTCTTCGTCAATGGGCTCCCGGTCGCGACCGTCGAGTTGAAGACCGACTTCACTCAATCCGTCGATGAGGCGATCAACCAGTACCGCAAGGACCGGAGCCCGCTGACCAATGGTCGGCCGGAGCCGTTGCTGTCGTTCGGGCATCGGGCGCTGGTGCACTTCGCGGTTTCCAATGACTTGGCGGCGATGACCACCAGGCTAGAGGGCGAGAAGACGCATTTCCTGCCGTTCAACATGGGCCACGACAGTGGCGCGGGGAACCCGCCCGCCGATGATGGGCGGTCTGCGACGGCGTACTTGTGGGAGCGGGTCTGGGAGAAGCATGCCTGGCTCAACATCATCGGTCGGCTGATGATCGTGGAGACTAAGGAGGAGTGGGACGTCACCAGCGGGACCTCGGTACGGCGTACACACATGCTGTTCCCACGGTTCCACCAGTGGGAGGCCGTGACGAACATCGTGGCCGCGGTGCGCGAGGAAGGTGTGGGGCATCGCTATCTGATCGAGCACTCGGCAGGGTCGGGAAAGACGAACACCATCGCCTGGACCGCCCATCGGCTGGCGCGGCTGCACGTGGACGATGAGAAGGTCTTCGATTCGGTGATCGTGGTCGTGGACCGTACGGTGCTCGACGGGCAGCTCCAGGAAGCGATCCGGCAGATCGACGGATCGGGGAAGATCGTCACCACGATCAGCCCCGAGGACGTCCGCAAGGCGGGGGCGAAGTCGAAGTCCGGGCTGCTGGCGACCGCGCTGAAAAACGGTGAGCTGATCATCGCGGTGACAGTGCAGACCTTCCCGTTCGCGCTCGACGAGATCCGAGCAAACAAGGGCCTGAAGGGCAAACGCTTCGCGGTGATCGCGGACGAGGCGCACTCCTCGCAGTCGGGCCAGATCTCCTCCAAGCTCAAGGCCGTGCTGACCGCCGTGGAGGCCGAGGAGATCGAGCAGGGCAGTGCAGTCGACGTCGAGACGATCTTGGCCTCGGAGATGACCGAGCGGGCGGACTCGCCGAACATCTCCTACTTCGCGTTCACCGCGACGCCGAAGAACAAGACGCTGGAGCTCTTCGGCCGCAAGGGCCTGGATGGAAAACCGGTCGAGTTCCACCTCTACTCGATGCGGCAGGCGATCGAGGAAGGCTACATCCTCGACGTGCTCAGGGGCTATCAGACCTACGACACCGCACTGAAGATCGCAGGTCAAGCCGAGAGCGGCGATGGCGACGAGGAAGTGGAGGAGTCCGCCGCACGCAAGGGGCTGATGCGGTGGGTGAAGCTGCACCCGACCAACATCAGCCAGAAGGTGCGGATCATCGTCGAGCACTTCCACGCCAACGTTGCCCACCTGCTGGAAGGCCGGGCGAAGGCGATGGTCGTGACCGACTCGCGCAAGGCCGCGGTGAAGTACAAGAAGGCGATCGACGCCTACATCGCCAAGCGGGCCGCCGAGGACGTCTCGTACCACTACCGCACCCTGGTCGCCTTTTCCGGCGCGGTGACGATGGCCGACGACGAGGAATGGGTCACCGACTGGGGTCCGCAGCCGAGCAAGGACGACGAGTTCACCGAAGCCAACCTCAACCCCGGCGCCGGCTCAGACTTGGCCGCCGCGTTCAAAGGCTCGACGTACAAGATCATGTTGGTCGCCGACAAGTACCAGACAGGCTTCGACCAACCCCTGCTCTCGGCGATGTACGTCGACAAGAAGCTCTCCGGGATCACTGCCGTGCAGACGCTCTCGCGGCTCAACCGCACCCACCGCACCGCAGGCGGGGAGCAGAAGCGCAAGACGTTCGTCATCGACTTCGTGAACAAGCCCGAGGACATCCGGGCCGCGTTCGAGCCGTACTTCACCAACGCCTCGTTGGAGACCGAGACCGACCCGTACGTCGTCTTCCACCTCGCCACCAAACTCGACCAGGCTGGAATCTACACGCCTGAGCAAGTCCGTGAGGTTGCCCGGCTTTGGGTGGAGCGCAAGGGCAACAGCGCGCTCTCGGCTGCGATCAGCCCGGCCAAGAACGAATTCGCCCGCCGCTACGCCGCTGCGATGGAGGCCGAGGACAAGGTCACCCTCAACACTCTCGACCTGTTCCGCAAGGACGTCTCCACCCTCGTCCGGCTCTACGACTTCATGAGCCAGATCGTCGACTACGGCGACCCATACATGGAGATGTTGTCGATCTTCCTTCGACTCCTGGAGAAAGTCATCGCCGACTCCTCCTGGGCCGCAGAAGTCGACCTCTCCGACGTGGTCCTCGTGGGGGTCAAGCACACGAAGGCCACCGCGGTCGACATCTCGCTGACCGGTGACGGCGAACTCAAGGGCATCAGCGCCGCAGGTACTGGAACCCGGAAAGAACCCAAGTACGTTGCACTTCAAGTCGTCATCAACACCATGAACGACCTCTTCGGCGCTGAGTCGTTCTCCCAGTCCCAGATCCGGGAGTTCGTGCAGGGACTCGTACAGCAACTCCTCGCACGCCCAGAGTTGATCAACCAAACCAAGGTGAACTCGAAGAAGCAGTTCATGGAATCACAGGACTTCCAGGCGGCGGTCACCGAAACCGTCGTCGAGAACCAGGAAGCCCACAACACCATGGCCGACTACTTCTTCAGCGACGGCCCCGGCATCAGCGCCGTCATCGTGGCACTCGCAGACGCCTTCTACGAGGCGGCGGTCGACCAGCAGGCAGACGAGTGAGGCAGTCCGAGGCTTGATCCACAACGAACCTGGCGGTCCCGAGAACTTCACAACAGGGCACGACAGAAGGAGAAGCTGCCCTGGACTCGAGACCGGTGATATCGCTGCCGTTGCGCTCCGCACAGAGCTCCTGTAGGCACCCTGTTACCTCCTAGCGTCCGCCGGTCAGGGAAACCCCGGGCAAAGCTCCTCCCATGCGGTGCGCCGCGGAGGTTGCCGATGTCTTAGCGAGGCAATGCCGTGCGACGCGAGTCCTCTGCTGATTGCCGCCAGCCAGCGGGTCAGCGATGTAGATCAGTTTCGTCCAAGGAGCGTCGAAAGCGCCTCGCGCGGTTCGTGGAACGCCGAAGCAGCTGTGGCTGCCAACGCCAGCACGGCCAGTCCGGACAGCGACCACAGCGCTTCGCCGTGCTGGCTGCTCCACGACAGCGCGATGACCGCGGCCAAGGCTCCCACTCCGGTACCGCGCCGCAGGTAGCGGCGCCGTCGGAGCCGGGCAGGTGATTCCGATTCCTCGTCGGCCGATTCGGCAGTGGGTGCGGTGTCGAAGCAGGCCGCCGCGGTCCAGTTGCGGTTCAGAAAGCACGTGGTGACCGGGACCAGCTCGCGTTCCAGCGTCTGGAGCTGTTCGGCGAGCGGGCGCGTGGCGTCGGTCAGCAGCACCGTGCGCACATGCCGAGCCACCCGGCCGGCCAGCACCTGTTCGTGCGGCCGTAGGACTCGTCCTCCTCGCGCCAGGTCTTTCTCGGCGACGAGCGCGGCGGACTCGGCCAGGCGCTGGGCACGGTGCAGCCCGGCCGAGCTCGGCGACTCTTGGGCCGCGCAGCACGCCAGCAGGCTCTTCCACAGCATGACCGCGACGGTGCGCTCGGCACGCGCGCAGAGTTGCCGCCAACGCCCGATCACGAAGCCCAGGAAAGCCGCACCACCCATACCGACGAGCAGCACCATCATGAGCGGACCAACGGTCGAGGGGATCAGCTGGGCTGCCGCCGAATAGGAGAAGTAGACCGAACAGACTTCAACGCCGTACCGCCAGTTCGCGAAAATCTTCCAGAACACCGCTCGGCGTGGATTCGGTGTTCCCGCAGGCAGCAACGCTTTCGCTCTCCGACGCCGGGCGCGCCGACGCCACAACACCCAGCCCCGCGACGACGATCGGGTTGGGGAATCCGAGGCCACCGAATTCGATGGCTTCCTCGGCGAAGCCACAGCTTCGGGTCGATCGAGCAGGGTGATCTCGGTTGCGGCAGAGCGGAGCTGCCGGGCGACCGGCTGGTGCTTCCAGGCCAGCACGCGCAACGCACCGAGATCCGCGATGCGCGCCAATGCTCCGTCCGCGGAGGCGACGACGAACCGCTCGTGCCCGCGGTCGGACAACGTGCGGGCATGCGCGAGGATGGCGTTGTCCGCAGCGTCAGGTTCCCGGTCCACCAAAACCGTGGTGACGCCGAGATCGCGGAAGGTCCTGCTCATCCTCTCGTCTTCGGCATCACCGTGGCGTGCGAAGAACGCCACCGCCGACGCCCCCGGAACCGCCGCGAGTAGCGCACTCACCCGGGCACGGATGACGTCGTCCCGCGGAGCCTTGCCGCCGATCACGTTCTCGACATCGATGAGCACCAACGTCTGCTTCCGCGACGCCGCCGAGGCCCGTTGATCCCTCTCGCTCACGGGGACGGCTTCGTCGTGGGGCGCGCTCATACCGGTAGCCGCCGTGAACAGACGTGGCCGTTTCCAGCGCTGCACCGCCGACACTTGTGCTGCGAGCCGACGCACTGCGCCCTTCCCTCACGCTCCATACCCATCGGGAACTTCATCGGCTCGAACCTGGCCAACCTGAACCGAAGCACCACGTACAGGTGATCTTCACGCAGGTGCACGCCCCCTAAAGAACCGCTCAGGGCTGAAGAGCCCGTCGACGGGCGCTTCGATCTCCAACCAGGGCTGGTCATCGACGGCCTCGGCGTCGAAATCGACGGAATTTCCGTCGTCGTCGACATTCTACGGCGAGAAGTGGTTGAGCGGCGTGAACGGCGTCTCGTAGCGGACGGCAATTTCGTGGCTGACCACCGCGACCACCGCGAACCGGAACACCATCGGAACTTTTACCTTACCGGCCAGGTCAGTCCTGGTAGTTCTCGATCTTGCATCCCTCTAGATTGAACTGCCGCAGCACGTCCAAGGCACGGTCGGACACGACCAACCGGGCCAGTTCGGTCACGCCGAGATCATCCTGTCCGGCCGTCCCGGTCACGACCAGCCACTGAAACTCCGGGAAAGCGTCGATGCCCTGCTCCGCACGCACTTCATCGGCCTCGGGCTCGAACGTGATCTCCGCGTCACGAAGCTCGAACGCTGCGAGTCCGGAAGATTCGAGAGCGTCCGCGAGCCGCCGGGTCACCAGTAGTACCGGGAACCGGCCGATGAGATCCGCGCCGGCCCAAGCGTCGATGGCGAAGTGCAGGTGTTCCACTCCGGGCGGGTGCACAGAGGTGTCGAGCACAACGTTCTCGCCGAGGTCTCCTGCCGCGTTGCCGCGGATCTTGTGGAATGCCATGTCACCTCATCGGTGGAGTGAATCGATGCCCGTACTTGTTGTCAACGTGCGTGGCAAAGTCTAACAACTGCTCCTTCGTCGCTGTCGGATGCTGCTCGTAGAACTCGTCCCACTCGTGGCGAATCTCTGAGAGGTGCAGTGAATTGTTCTCTTCTTTCGGGATCCCGCGGAGGTTGTCGTACGAGTGCATCTCGGCCATCGACAGGTCCGCTTCGGGGTAACGCCGTGACGATGCC
This sequence comes from Saccharopolyspora sp. 6M, assembly GCF_020176775.1. Classification (NCBI taxonomy): domain Bacteria; kingdom Bacillati; phylum Actinomycetota; class Actinomycetes; order Pseudonocardiales; family Pseudonocardiaceae; genus Saccharopolyspora; species Saccharopolyspora sp. 6M. The sequence goes on along the minus strand of NZ_JAIUJZ010000183.1, from coordinate 6,844 downwards.
TGCTCGACCGCGTGGTGGACGACGACCTTCCCTTCGAGCTCGGGATGGTTCTCGAAGAACGTCTTGCGATAGTCCTTGCGGACCGCGCGGCCGAACTGGGCGGGCAGGTGCCCGGCGGCCTTGGCCGCCTCGGCGGCTTCGCCGACGGCCTTGGTGATCTTCCCCGTTCCGGCAGCCCATCCGAGGAACGGCACCGCGGCCGCAGCCGACAGGCCTGCTTCGCTTCGAGACCCTTGCCCTGGGCGGCGTACCACGCCGCATTGGTCAGATCGGCGATTTCACCGATCCCCGGGACCAGACCCGCGACGTCGAGGACGCCGTGGGCGATCTGGGAGACGGTGCTCTCGGCTTCTTCGGGGATGCAGCTGCGCAGTGCCAGCGCCGTCTCCGCCGCGACCTGCTCCAGCTGTTCGCGCGCCCGGGCCAGCATCTGCCGTGCAGCTTCCCGTGTCGCAGCACCGGGATCCTGAAAAGCCCCCTCGCCCGGCGACGCCGGCGCGGCTTCCTGCGCGGCACGAGCACGAGCGGTCTGCTGCTGGCCCCGGGTCCACAGCGCGATCGCCTCCGCGGCCTGTCCCTGGGCGTAGCGCAGCACGCCCGCGTGGACGTCGAGGACCTGAGCGGCGGTCTCCAGGGCATCGCCCGCGTCGTACCACTTCGTCGGCTCGTACTCGAACCGCGCGCGGAACGCCTCAGCGGCTTTCCCCACCCACGCACCGGTATCGATCGCCCGAAGCGCGACCGCGACATCCACGGCCTCACCAGCCCGCCGAGCCAGCACCCGCACCTGCGCGTCGATCGACTCCGGCGACCCCGGGACCAGCAGGCGCGGCTGAGTGGTCTCACCGAGCTCAGCCATCGACCGCGTCCACCGCCGGGTCCTGACGCAACACCTCGACCGCGGCCGCGTCGGCTTCCCGATACGACGCAGCCGACGCGGCCAACGCTTCAGCCATCTCGTCACCCTCGGCGACAAGGTCGTCGATCGCCGAGCTCCAGTGCTCGCAGAACTCGCTCATCGCAGTGGCCAAAACGTCGTCGCCGTACTCGTCAGCAGCCCCGGGAAGCTCGCCGAGCTCACGACCATCCTGTTCCCGCACCGCCGCTCTGATCGACCCAGCCGCCGCGTCCAGGACACCCAGCTCGACGTGGAATCCCACCCCGTCCAGGGCCACCCGATCCCCCTCCCGCGATAGATCCATTCGAGACGACAGAGTAACGATCACCTCGACCAGCACGAGGCGCTTCGCGAACATCCCTACGCAGCAGCGCCAATACCTGCCCAAGCTCAACGTGTAGCGGCGCCGAGGCGTGAGATCTCCCCGAGGCGTGTCGGGAACATGAGAACGCCCATCCGGCGGGAAGCTCCGGATGGGCGTTCTCCATCGCTGCGCTCAGCGGTCGAAGGCGCCGTCCTTGACCTTGCGCAGGAACGAAGTCCAGCTGGCGACGGCGAACGGCAACACCGGGCTCGCCTCGCCGAGCTTGCTGTCCCGGACGCCCGTGACCCCCGGAACCGTCGCGACCTCGACACAGCTGCCGTTGGGTTCGCTCGCGGTGGCCTTGCGCCAGCCGGTGAACCTCTCGGTGGGGGGCATGGCCTGCTCCTTCGGGGTGGATCAGTCGAACTCGTCGGCCACCCGGAGGACGAAGGCCCTCGACTCCACCGGATCAAGTGCCGCCCCGAGCAACCCCTGCCACAACCGATTGTAGGCACTCACATGGGTGCTTCCGTCGAGATAGTCCCCGTTGCTGAACTGCTCGACGTAGACGAACTCCAGCGGCGGAGCGTTCGTGCTGACCGAGGGCACGCGGAAGTGGACGAACGGGAACGACGACGCCAGCGACGGGATCGCCGCGAACGGCAGCACGTGCAGGTGCACCGACGGCAGCTCGGCGGCGTCGGCGAGATGCCGCATCTGCCTGGCCATCACCTCCCTGCTCCCGTACATGCGACGTAGCGCCGACTCCGACAAGACCGCGGTCAACTCCGCGTCTTGCTTGTGCAGAACCGCTTGCCGCTCAAGCCTCGCCTTGATGCGGTTCTCGGTCTCGACGTCCCCGTAGCGAACGTTCTCGAACATCGACCGCATGTACTCCTCGGTCTGCAGCAGACCGTGGATCACCTCGGTTTGGTAGATGTTCATCGACTGCGCGTCGGTCTCGAGATCTACCGCCATGCGGAAGTGCGCAGGATGCGCCGAGCGGTAGCCGCGCCAGCGGCCCCGGTTCTCCGCGCCCTTGTTCAGCTCGCAGAACGCGTCCGGATCGATCGGCTCTCCACCGTCAGCCGGAGCTCCGTCAGCACCCGTACCGATCACCTCGGCGTAGTGCTCGACCAACTCCCGCAGCGGCTTCTGCCGGATACCGGTGATGCCGTTCTCGAGCTTGCTCACCGTCGCCCAGGTGCGCTCGATGACTTCGCCGGCATCAGCGAGCTCTAGACCTGCGCGTTCGCGAAGGTGCCGCAACTCGTTGCCGAGCTGCAGACGCCTGACCGTCGGGGTTGGCATGCCGATCATTCTCCCATCCCGATCAGCAGCCGAGCGCAGCGAGCCGTGCCCGACACGTCAACACCACCCGTTCGATCGCATTGTCGGATCGAACTTGCGACGCTATCGTGACGACATTGCGAATCGAACTTGCGACTGAAGGGCCGGGCATGGGGGCAAGGATTGATCCATTCGCCGCAGCAGAGCTGGGGCGCCCGAGCGTCGGCACAGCGCCGACTCGTGCGAACGGAGCTGGTGCCGAAGCGCTCGCTTCTCCGTCGACCGCGTTCTGGGTGGTGCCGCGCGGCAGCAGGGCACGGCACGTGGTCACCGCGCCACCGGGCACACACCGCGTGAACAGCACGATCAAGACGGCACGCGGTGCGGCGGTGACGCTGCCGTTGCCGACTCCGAACGACCGGGTTCCGAGAACGCGGTCGATCACCAAGCGGTGCGGTGAGTGCTCAGCCACCGCGCAGCGGCTGAAGCTGCGCGACGTCGTCTGGGACTCCTGAACGCCCACCTGACGCGGACGGCCACGGACTCCGATCAGCCGCTGTGCGGCACGAACTCGCGAAGAAGGGAGAAATCGATGGGACAGGTACGACACCGGTGGTGGCACCGGTCGAGACCGACAGTTCTCACACGCCGGTGTGCGGCAACGAGCAAGGAAGGATCACGGGATGTCAGCTGTGGTGATCTTGCTAGTGCTGGTCATCGTGGCGCTGGTGGTGACGGCGTTGACGATGTTCGCGTAGCTGCGCTGACGGACCCGGTATGGGTGCGGTTGGTGCGGGGTTCGCAATGGCACCGGGCCGGGGCGGTGTGTGCCGCGCTTGCGGGGGTTGTGACCGAGTTCTCCGGGCTGTATCCGCCGCGGGCGGGCGGGTTCGTGGTGTGCCTGGAGTGCGCGTTCGTCTCGGGTATCGCCGAGTGGGCGGCGGCGTTCGTGCCGGACACGCTTTCCGGACGCATCGCGGAGGTCTCCGTGATCAGCGAGCCCACGCCCCCGCGCGCGGTGCGGGCAGGGCCGTGGAATCCGGTTCCGGGGCGGCACAGCGTCGACGCGCCGACCGGCGAGATCCGCCGGATTCGCCCGCACACCACGACGAAGCCGTCGTGCCCGCGCAGCAATGCGGGCGTGGAGGCCCCCGGCAGCTGGTACCTGCCAGGGACCTCCACGCCCGGTAATCAGGGTATCGCCTCGGCCGCCTGATGTGGCCGCATCCCCCGTGGTTTTCTTGATCGAATCGAGGTGTTCCTGTTGTCTTCAGCGACAGAGCTGTCCACGTCTTCGTCATCGGCTTCGGATATCGAGACGGTGCTCGAGCAGGGCCAGCAGGTGTTGCAGCGGCTTCATGCTCTGTTCGTCGCTCTGCTCGGTGCTAAGGCGACCGACGAGGACTGCATCCGCGTAGCCGCGTCCCTGCGACGGCTGGCGAAGCTGCTCGATCGAATCGCCCCCACCTGTCCCGCACCCGCACGCCTCGACACCGCGCCTGGTGGTCGTGAGCGGGTGTTTCCCGGTCAGCAGCGCTAGTTCCTCCCGCCGCCGGTACCCCGACGAACATCCGGCGGCGGGTGTCCCCCGGGACCTTGATGAGCCCCTCGATGGGTTCCGGGGGCGGGCTGGGTGGCGTGCTTCCCCGAGCGCCATCCGGAAAGCCCGGCCGCACGATCCCCCGACGGTTTTTCGATCGTGCGGCCGGGTGCCCCGCAAACGGGTTTTTCCTTCTCTTTCCTCATTGTCGAGTGTGATGTTGATGTCTCCTGATCCGCCGCCGTTGATCCACGCGCGGGTGTGCACGCTGCTGACCCGCGCAGGCGGGGACGAGTGGCTACTTTTGCCTGCCCGGGGCGCGCAGTGGCGGTTACCGGGCGGGGCCATTCGGGACGGGGAAACCCCGACCGAGGCGGCCTGCCGCGTCCTGCGGGAGGAAACCGGACTCGACGAAGCAGGCGACCTCGTGCTGCGGGTGCACCTGTGGGTGCCGCCGTCGTTCCCCGGCGGCCCGGCCACCCCGACCTACGTCTTCGCCGTCCCCGCCGCCCCGGACATCGCCGGGGACTGGGTGCATCACCGCGGCGCGGTCAGCCTCCTGGCACCCGACGACCTGGTGGCCGTGGCCGACCTCGCCGACCCCCGCCGACACCCGTCGGTGCACTACCAGGAACTCCTCGCATCACCACGAGCAGAACGGCTTTCACCATGACCACCACACGCTACGGACTCCCCTGCGCCTGGCACTACCACCCGCAAGCGCACATCACCGTGCGCTGGGGCCGTCCCGACAACGCATTCACCGTGCACCGCGGGAACCAGCGCGGCACGCGCGACGACCATGCCCTCATCGCCACCGTCGCGGTCGCCCAAGGCTGGCTCGACGACAACGAGGTCGCCCGCAGAGCACGCGCCTGGGTGAGGGCCAACCCCGAACTCGTCGGAGGGCACCGATGACCACGTCCCGGTACGCCTCGTTGAACCTCGACGCGGAGCTGACTCCGTCCCCACTGCTCGTGGCACGGCTCGTCGCCTGCGGACTGACCAACGAACGCATCGGCCACACGCTCGGCCGCAGTGCGAACACGATCAAAACCCACCTGAGCGCCGCCATGCGCAAGGCGGGCGCCACAACCAGGTACCAGCTCGTGGTCTGGCTCTACGAGACACGACACCTGCAGCCCGGACTCCCCACCCAGCCACGCCAGGCCGCGGCCGCCGAGCTCGCCAGGCACTCACCGGAGCAGGCCCGGCTGCTGCACCTGGTCAACACCGTCCGCGCCGACATCGACGCCGCACTGGCCCACTTCCACTCCCCCACCGCGGACACTTCCCGGGCCCCCACGTCCTCCCTTCCCGTGCCCGAACGCTGGACCGGCCTCAACTACGACGCCGCCCTGTCGACACGAGAGCTCGAGCTCGCTCACCGGCTGACCACCACCCCCACCAACGACGCCATCGCGACCAGCCTGAGCACCACCACCGACATCGTGAAAGCACACCTACGACGCGTGTACTCCAAGGTCAGCGCCCGGTCTCGCATCCACCTCATCGTGTGGCTCTACGAAACCGGCCGAGCCCTCCCCGGCCAGCCGCACCTGTCCGCAACACCCCGCCCAGTTGCCCAACCCGCAACCGTGGACCGGACGGCGAGCCACCACCTGTCCGTGGCGCGCGATCACCTCATCGCCACCCGCGCACTGCTCGCGCGCACCGCCCGCAGCCTCGAGCACCCCACCCGCGAGCACCAGCTCACTCCTTCTCACCGGCCACGACCGACGGCAGCTACCGAAAACCCCAGGACACCCCGCCTTCCCGGAGAACACCCGTGACCGACCGCTACCCGGACCACCTCGCGCGTTTAAAGCTGGCGGCGGAACTCTCGCCCGTGGAGGTCGAGGTCGCCCAGCTCGTCGCCTGCGGACTGACGGACCCGGCCATCGCCAGCGCACTCGCCCGCAGCACACAGACCATTCACACGCACCTGGCCCGCATGCTGCGCAAGACCGGGGCCCGCGGCCGCTGTGAACTGGTGATCTGGATGTACGAAACCGAGCATCTCGTACCCGGCCGCGCCGCACTCTCCACCATGTCTCCGCAGTACGCACCTGTCCAGGGCGGCACGATCACCGATCGGCGCGTCGGGCTCAACCTCCACGCCGACCTCCCCCACGACCTGGTCGACCTCGCCCGGCTCGCGGCGTGCGGACTGACCAACGACACCATCGCCACACGAGTGCACCGCACCCTCGGCGCCGTCAACTACTGGCTCGAGCAGCTGCGCAACATCACCGGAACCACGACCCGAGTCCAGCTCACGGTCTGGATGTATGAGACCGGACGCGTTCGTCCCGGCACACCCGACGACCCCGCCCACCTGCTGACGAAGCCTGTCTCTCCCCACCAACCGGCCACCGGCCCGACCACACCCCCCGACGAAGAACATGCTCACCCCGAGATGCCCTCCGCAATACGGATCCGGGCCTGCGTACTGCTCTCCCGCCCCGAACGCGCCGACTGGCTGCTGATCCGAGAACACGGCGCCCCCACCTGGCGCCTACCCGGTCGCGACGTCATCACGACCCTCCACACCCCCACCGAGACCGTCCTGTCCACGATCAACGACGTCCTCGGCTTCGCGCCCCGCTGCACACCCCGCTTCTGCGCGCACACCTGGAACCGCACCGAGGCAGGCCCACGACTGACCTACCTGTTCGCCGTCGACACCCTGCCCGCCGACCTCCGGCCACAGCACGGAATCGACATCAACTGGGTCCACCGCGCCGTAGCCCCCCGCCTGCTGTCCGGGCACGACATCCCCGTCGTTCACCGCCACCTCGCCCTGCCCGCC
>NZ_JAIUJZ010000182.1:0-23987 GCF_020176775.1 Saccharopolyspora sp. 6M | reverse complement strand
ACCACCCGCGCAACGGGACCACCCGCGGGTTCTCAGCGGGATTCTCGCGAGGACAGCGTTTTCTCCTGTGGCGGAGCCACCGGTGAAAAAGATCCCGCAGCGAGAATCCCGCTGAGGTTCCGCCGCCCCACCCCCGATCAGCAGGGGGAGAAGCGATCAGTCGTCAGCGGCGTGCTGCTGACGAGCGAGGAAGTGCTGGATGTCCGCGGTGGCGCGGTAGAGCTCCAGGTAGTGCTGGTAGAAGGCGTCGTAGCGCTCGGTGCGCTCCGGGTCGGGCACGACGGTGCGGGCGACCGGGTTCCACTGCCGCTCGTCCACGGCGGTGCCGGTGGCGATCCCGGCCATCAGGGCGTCGCCGAACGCGGCGCCGACGGTCTCGCTGGGGATCTGCTGCTCCTGGCCGGAGATGTCGGAGACGATCTGCGTCCACAGCCCGCCCTGGGTGCCGCCACCGACGGCGACGAGCCGCCCGGCCCGGCCGCCCGCGGAGCTCATCGCTTCGAGGTTGTGCCGCACCCCGTAGCCGATGCCTTCCAGCGCTGCCCGGTACACCTCGGCCCGCCCGTGGCTGGTGGTGAGCCCGAGCAGCGCACCGCGCGCGTCCGGGTCGAAGATCGGCGTCCGCTCCCCCGCGAAGTACGGCAGCAGCAGCAGGCCGCGGCTGCCGGCGGGCGCGCCCGCGGCCTGCTCGACGAGTTCGGCGAAGTCGCCGTCGACGAGCCGCCGGATCCAGTCGGTGACCGCGCCGGAGGTCGCCATGCCCGCGGCGAGCGTGTAGGTGTCCGGGAAGACCCCGCAGGTCCCCCACAGCGCCGAATGCGGCCGCGGGTCGGTGAGCACCTGCACGAAGAACATGGTGGTGCCGTACATCAGCATCACGTCGCCGGGTTCGCGCACGCCGGCGCTGGTGGCCTCGGCCCAGGCGTCGATGGTGCCGGTGGTGACGGGGAGCCCTTCGGGCAGCCCGGTCTCGGCGGCGGCGTGCGCTCCGACGCGGCCGACGACCTCGGTGGGCCAGGCGAGTTCGGGCAGCGGCAGGTCCGGGGCGACGCGCTGCGCCCAGTCCTTCGACCAGTCGCGGGCCCGCAGGTCGTAGAGCGGGTCGCACTGGCTGGCGGAGTGGTGGTCGAGCACGTAGCGCCCGGTGAGCCGGTGCACCAGGTACGAGCTGCACATGAGCAGCTTCTCGGTGCGCGCGTACACCTCGGGTTCGTTCTTCGCGAGCCACCGGATCTTCGGCCCGACGGCCTGGCTGGTCAGCGCGGAGCCGCCGCGGCGCAGGATCTCGTCGGCGCCGAACTCCTCGGTGAGCTCGGCGATCTCGGTGGTGGCGCGGGTGTCGACGCCGTAGAGGATCGCGGGCCGCAGCGGGTTGCCGTCGCCGTCGGCGGGCAGCAGCACCGGTCCGATGCCGCTGACGCCGAGTCCTTCGATCGTGCGTCCCTCGGCGGCGGGCAGCAGGTCCCGCACGATGGCGGTGAAGTCGTTCCACCACACCGATTCCGCGTCGTGCTCGACCCAGCCCGGGTGCGGGTAGGAGGTGTCGTGCGGCTTGGTCGACCTGGCCACGATCCGCCCGTCGGTGGTGACCAGGACCCCCTTGGAACTCGACGTTCCGATGTCGATCCCGATCAGCACGCCCTCAGCCATCGCCTGTTCCTCCCGCTCGTCCGGTGTTCCCCGCGGCATCGTAAAGACCCGCCGCCCGGGCGATCCGCACTCCTGTCCGATTCGGGCACGCGCGCGGCCCGCTGGGCCATCGGCGGGAGCCCGGTTCCCGCCGATGGCCGCTGGACCAACGCACTGACCTGCGCTTCGATGCGGGACGCGCGCGTGTTTGTTTCGGCCCGTTCCGGCTTGTTCGATCCGGTGCGCCGCTCAGCCGCGGGTCCACTCGTCGAGGCGGACGCCGAGCTGGCCGGCGACGGCGCGGAGCGCGGCGCGGTGGTCGCCCGGCACGGCGTGCACGTGGTTGGCGCCGAACCTGGACAGGAACACCTCGCCGGGCGCGTCGAGCCGGGCGAACGCGTGCGGCCACTCCGGGGTGGACTGCTCGACGAGAGCGCGGTTGGTGTCCTCGTCGTAGTTCTCGAACTCGCCGAGCATCAGCTGCAGCCGGTACTCCCCCGCTTCTCTGGTGAGCCTGCCGAGGGTCATCTGCCCGGGCGCGGCGATGTGCTGCACGGAGGCGCCGCCCGCGGGGAAGAAGAACACCTCCGGGTAGAAGTTGACCTTGGCGAGGTTCTCGGCCGGGTCGTCGCTGCGCACCGCGTACCAGGTGGCGTGCTGGCCGGAGTTGCACAGGTCCCAGATGTCGCGGTCCGCGTGGTAGTGCCGCACGTCCGCGAACAGCACCGGGGTGCGGGCGACCTGCTTGAACAGCTGCATGGTGAGCGCGCCGTCCATGTCGGCTTCGGTGGCGCAGACGTGGGTGTCCTTGGGGCCGTTCCAGTCGTAGGGGTCGTTGAGGAAGGCCTCGGTGACGTCCATGGTGGCGAAGTTCTCGGTGAGTTCCGGCTGGCCCTTGATGCCGGAGAAGTCGAGGTGCCGCTCGGCGATGATCTCGCGGACGGCGATGTAGGAGCGGATCTGGCGTTCCAGCAGTTCGGGGGTGAGCTTCGCGCCGTCGTAGTGCACCCCGGCGGCGTGCCGCTCGATCCACTCGCGGGCCTTGCGGGCTTCGGCCGCGTCGGCCTTCTCGGCGCGCAGCACGAGTTCGTACTGGTCGATCTCCTCGACGTCGATGCCGAACTGCCGCTGCCACTGGTCGGTGTTGGCCACGGCGGTGTTCATGCCCATGGGCCGGCCACCGAAGCGACCGAAGGTGGAGCCGCGCAGCGAGGCGACGGCCGCGGCGGCGGTGGCCTGGACTCCGATGGTGGCGGCGAGCTCGGGGTCGTCGGGAGCGCCCCAGGCGCGGGTGTGCTCGCGCCCGATCTGGTCGAGCGCGCCGCCCGCGGCGAGCATGCCGACGAGGCCCGGTTCGGTGGGGTCGGTACTGGCGACGAGCACCAGCGGGCTGCGGGTGGCGTCGGCGGCGAGCATCGTGAAGTGCGGGAACGACCAGACCGCGTAGTAGAGGACGGTGACGTCCACGTCGGCGGCCGCGACCTCGCGGGCCACGGAGCTGGCGAGCACGTTGTCGGCGACGAGTTCTCGACCGGCGACGACGTCGTGCCCGGCCGCGGTGAGCGCGGCGACGAGACCGTCCTGCTTGAGCCGGATGAAGTCGGCGTTGCGCGCGTGCACGTGATCACGACCGTCGGAGATGGAGATGACACCGATGCGGGCCACGGGGCCTCCCGGGTTCTCGGAACGTGCTGGGTCCGGACTCGCCGCCGTCCCGGGTTCGGAACGCCGGCTCCTCGACTTGCACCGCTCCCGGCAGGTCGCTCCGGGTCCGCCTGCGCTGGGGTTCCGCGCCTGCCGCCTGCACCCGAGTTCGTGCATCGTTGACCGACCGGGTTATGAGCAATCGATTTCTCGGAAGTTATTCTGGCCTCGTCGGAACTGTCAAGGAATCCGCGCCGCGACCACGCGGCCAGCCGACAGCAGGAGGTCCGGTGGCGACGATCAGTGATGTGGCGGCCAGGGCCGGGGTCTCCACCGCGACGGTGTCGCGGGCGCTGAACGGCAAGAGCACGGTGGATCCGGCGCTGGCGGCGCGGGTGGTGGCCGCGGCGGACGAGCTGGGCTACCGGCCGAACGGCCCGGCCCGGAACCTGCGCAAGCAGGAGACCGCAGTGCTCGCGCTGATCATCTCGGACGTCGAGAACCCCTTCTTCACCGCGATCTCGCGCGGCGTGGAGGACGTGGCGCACGCCGCCGGGTATTCGGTGGTGCTGTGCAATTCCGACGACGATCCGGCGAAGGAACGCGAATACCTGGACGTGGCGTTGCAGGAACGCGTCGCCGGGGTGCTGCTGTCCCCCACCGGCCGGGAGGAGAGCGCCGCGCTGCTGCGGGCGCACGCGGTCCCGGTGGTCGCGCTGGACCGACCGCTGCCGGGTGGCGGGGACACGGTGCTGGTGGACAGCGGTGGTGCGGCGCGGAGCGCCACGCTGCACCTGGCCGACCAGGGCTACCGCCGCATCGGCTGCTTGACCGGTCCGAGCGGGATGCCGACGGCCGACGCGCGGCTGGCCGGTTACCGGGACGGCCTGCGCACGGCGGGGCTCGCGGACGCGGGCCTGGTGCGGCACACCGAGTTCCGCGCGGCGGGCGCCCGGCGCGCGGCGCGGCAGCTGATGGACCGGCCGGAGCCGCCGGATGCGCTGCTGGTCGCGAACAACGCGATGGCGGTGGGCGTGCTGGAGACCTTGGGCGAACTGGGCCTGCGGCCCGGCCGCGACGTCGGCGTGATCGCGTTCGACGACGCGCCGTGGGCGACGCTGCTGGACCCGCCGTTGAGCGTGGTCGCGCAGCCCGCCTACGACATGGGTGCGCTGGGTGCGCAGCTGCTGCTGCGCCGCATCGGGGGTGACGTCGGTGAGCCGGCGACGCGCACGTTGTCGGCCCACCTCGTCGCGCGGGGCAGCACCGCCCGCCGGTGAGTCACCGGGCGGCGGGCAGTGCCACCAGCCGCGCCATCTCTTCGATCTTGGCGGTCAGCTTGCGCCGGTCGGCGGGCGCGACGGTGAACCACTGGCGCCCGTCACCGCCTTCCCGCTTCTGCGTCAGGTAGCAGCCGTCGGCCCCGGTGAAGAACGACACCGAGAACGGTGGCCGGTGCGTGCGCCCGACCCGGCGGTCGTGGCTGCGCGCGGTGAACACCCCGTCCAGTTCGCGTTCCGCGGTGAGCACCGACGCCAGCACCCGCGCGTCGGCGCTCTTCACCCCGGCGCCGGTGAGCGCGCTGAGCAGGCTGCCGGTGGGGTTGCGGCGCATCCGCGCGGTCGCGCCGTCGAGCACTTCGACCGGCACGCTGGCCGTGCCGCCACCACCCGAGGCGGGCGCGCCGATCAGTTCGACCGCGTTGCCGGCGGGGCCGCCGTACTCGTGCCTGCTGAGCACGATGTCCTGCAGGTCGTCGTTGTTCTCACCGTCGGCCTGGTACGCGCGCACCGTGGCGCGGCCGTGCTCGACGCAGACCGCGTTGAACGAGGTGCCGCGCTTGGCATGCACCGCCACCCCGACCGCCAGCGGCGGCCGGGACAGCAGTTGCCACGCGTCGTCCAGGAACGGGTGCAGCTCGTCCCGTTCCAAGTACCCGCGTCGGGCCAGGTCCTGCCTGCCGAGTTCGGCGGCGCGAGCCAGCTCGTCGCGGGTGGGTTCGCCCGCCAGCCTGCCCACCCGCAGCAGCGGGTGGACGTGGCTATCGAACCGCTCGCACAGGTAGGCGGCGGCCAACGGGCTGATCGACATCCTGCCTCGTGCCATCAGCGGTCCTGGTTCTCCCAGTCGCCGAAGACCGGCGGGGCCACCGCCCGCATGTCGTTGGTGAACACGTCTTCCTCCTCGATGAGCCAGCTCGGCCGCTCGTGCTCGGCGTCCTCGCCCTGCTGAGCACCGCGCTGCCCACCGCCCACGCCGCCCGGCGCGCCCGCACCGCCGCGAGCACCGGCCGCACCGGCGCCACCGGACGCGGACGTCCCGCCACCGGCACCGCCCAGGCCACCGATCCCGGCGCGACCACCGGCGCCCGTGCCCGAACCGGCACCAGCACCGGCGCCGAGGCCGCCCATGCGGCCCCCGGAACCACCAGCACCGACGCCACCGCGACCACCCGCGGCGCCACCAGGACCACCGCCCGGTGCCGGAGCCCAGCGACCGTTGTACGGGTTCTGCCGCTCCCACGCCCCGGTCTGGGGGTTCTGCCGGTACAACGTGCCGTCCGGACCGCGCACCACGCCCGGTGCCAGCCCGCCGCCCGGCTGCGGCGACGGAGCCCACGCGGAACCGGACCCGGCCGGAACCCCACCGGAGTTCCCGGTGCCCAGCGACGGAGCCCCACCACCCGGAGTCGGCGACGACGCCCACGACGACGAAGTCCCCGCCGGAACCCCACCACCGTGCGAAGACACGCTGCTGAACTGCGAATTCCCCATCGCATCCCGCGCGGAAGGCGTCGTCGCGCCGGGGGCGGGGGAGTTCGACTCCTCCCCGGGCATGGGCTGGAACTCGGGGACCGAGTTGAGGTTGGTCTCGGTCTCCCGCTGGTAGCGCTCCTTGATCTCGAGCGCGCGATCGTTGGTGAGCTGGAAGTCCTCCATCCGCTCCTCGTAGTCGCTCGCCCAGCCGAGGATCCAGGTGTCGTCCCAACCGCCTTCCTCGACCCAGCCCTTCTGCGGCGGGTCGAGCTGCACCTCACGCCCGTTGTTGAGGGTCTCGCCCTTGCCCGGGATTTCGTGGAAGGTCGAGGTCTGCGTGGTGGCCTGGTTCTCCAGCGCCTTGCTCACGGCACCGGCGGTCTCCGCGGCCGCCCGCGCGTGCGGCGCGATCTCGTTGATCGACGCCTGCGCGGCATCGGCGGCGCGACCTTCGTGCGCGGTCTCGGCCTTGCGGAGCGCGGACTCCACGTCCGTCGCCAGCTGCTCGAACTTCTTCCGGGCCGTATCCCACGCCGCACTACCGTGGTTCAACGCGCTCGGCAGCGAACCGGCTTCAGGAGAACCACCCATGTCCGCGCGCAGCTGCTTCGCCATACCCGCGAAGCACATGCCGGGACCTGAATCAAGAGAAACCACTTCAACCCCCTCTATTTGGCCGCAGGCAGTGTCGGAACCGAAGCCTCTAGCGCGCTCTTCGCCAGGGGGCACGGGTCGTACGGCTTCTCAGCCTTGGTGAAGTCAATCGCCACTGCCGAAACTACTTGATCGTCCTTCGTCCCGAGGAAAATCCCGCAGCTGCCCCCTTCCGGGGAACTCGCGTTCGCCTGCACAGCAGGATGCCCCGCGATGACCATCTCAGAAAAATCGACATAACTATCAGAGTTATCTCGATACTGCTGGATAGACCGCCCCGGAAAAACTGTCACAGCCAGCGACTTTTTTCCATCATCGGATTCCCAGGTGCAATTGTCCGGCATACTGGGATCAAGTTCGTTCGGCTTAACTTTTCCATCCGGAGATAGCCCCAGAGCCTGGATATCTTCCGACTTCAACAAGCTGCACTGCTGCACAGAAGCCGCATCGCGCGGGTCGTTGATCTCCGATGTCGGCCGGGAATCCGATCCGGGCGCCTCGCCGCCGCTTGACCCCCCAACAGCGCACCCAGAAGCCAGAAAAGCCGCGAACACGGCGACACCGAAACGAAACGAAAGTGCCATATCTAGACTACGACCGCCTATCGATCTTGTCCGCATCCACCGAGGCATTGTCGTCAGCAAGGCGATACTCATCCAACGTTGCCCGGTAAGATTCAATCTTAGCCGTAAGCTTTTGGGTAATTTCTTCAGCAGCAGCTTGCAGAGAAAACTCGGCCCCACCGGCTCGCTCGCGGAATAGTTCACGAGCCTCTGAGGTTACCGAATCTTTCGCGGTCAGCTCACCCGGCGTCGCCGCATGCGCCGCATTCACCAAGCCAGCCGCCCGTTCCCGCGCATCCTCGAGTTCTCGGATCGCCGCCTCGAGCGCCTCTGGGTCTATCCTGAACCCGGTCATGCTTCCTCCCCTGGCATGTCCACGCGTCAGCTGAGCATGGTGCACGCCCGCCCCTCCCCGCGTGCGGGAACCTACTCAACCACCTGTATGACGATCAACACAGTAGCGGGTGACGCTCCTCGCGCACTCGCCACCCGATCGGCCCATCCTCTTTCCCGGAAACGAATAGACCGAAGCGCTGACCTGCACCAACACTCGACCAGTCAGCCGACCAGCCCGACTCCCCATTCCAGCCACCCGGCTCACCCGCGTCGCGTCGACCCGCCACCTGCAGTCGAGACCACATCCACCACCGCAAGGGACCGGACAAGCAAAATCGATCAGCAACAGCAGTTCCAGCAGCGCCGAGAAGCAGAGCGCTCCGTCATGAACGAGATTCTGGCCGCAGGCATTGGAACATCTGAACGCAACAAACCAGCGCCATGACCATGGGAACAGCCGCGATCGCCAGATAGAACGAGATGGTCGCGTCCAACTCGTCCGCGCGGTCCGCTGAAACGAACACCAAGAAGAACAGGCTGAACGCGTTCACGCACGCGGTGCCGACGCACAGCACCACGGCCTGCCGAAGGAACGGCCGGACACCCGCGATGTCGACGGCTCCCCGCTTGAAGTACGACTGGCTGAGCACCGAGCACAATCCCAACAACCAGCAGAACAGCGCCGCCGTCCCGGTCAGGAGCAAACCTGACCAGGAGAACGGATCGTCGCTGATGGGCAGGAAGTACATCCACAACGCCTCGACCACCGCCACGACCGGGGACGCGATCAACAGCACCAGTCCCGTCAGCAGCAAGCGCACCTTGCGAGCGCGCTCCCACTCAGGCGCCACCGGAACGAGGTTCGGCCGAGGTGGCGGGCCGGTAGGAATCGGAATCATCGAGCCTCCCCATTCGACGGATCCCGATCGCTGACGCCGCCATCGCTCAGGTCGACCCCGTTGTCCGGCTTCGCCCAGCTGTCCCCGATCCCGTCGACCGCACTGCGGAGAACCTCGATCTGGGAGTTGATCGGATTCCGCCGGCTCTCGTGTCCTCGGTTCACCATCGGATCCTCTGAACGACCGTTGTCCATGCGGCGCCGCACATCGCCGCGGGCAAGATCGTCGCGAGGAAGCACAGCGCGGTCGCCACGCCTGGTGCAGCTCCGTCGCGTGCTGCCGACGCTGCCCCCAGCGCCAAGACGGCCGCTCCGAGCACTCCACCGATCACGGAGAAGATCCACACAACCAGCGACGAGCGCCACAACCCTTGGGCCGCGGTGAGGTTGAGCCAACCGTTCTTGATGTACGACACCCCGAGCAGGCACAGCACGCCCATCGCGAAGGAGAAGAACACGGACACGGCGAGGAATCCCACCCACATGATCTCGGCTACACCACCCATGTCCGGGAGCGAGAACACCAGCGGAATTCCCGCCCCTGCGACCGCCAACGACACGAGCACCAGCACCGATCCGGTCAAGCCGAGCTGCCGCCGCCGCTTCCGCGACCACTCGATCGACACCGGAACGTACTGCGGAGGTGGTTGGGGGACCGGAATCGGGATCATCGCCGCACTTCCCAGTTCGACCCGTCGCCATCACTGACACTGCCGTCACCCGGCGCCGTTTCGGCCCGCACCGCTCTCCGCGGCCGCGGAAGTTCCGCCGGCCGACACTCGTCCTCGATCGTTCACAGGCCGGAACCACACCTAGACCACGTCATTCCGCGCCCGGGTTCGGACAGGATCGGGTGGACGCGGTCCGCCGCTGCGGGAGTTCTGGTCTACCGGGTGGCGGCGCACCGCTGATCACCGGATGCAGAACAGCGAGTCCTCGGAGACGAGGCTGTTGTTCGCGCCGCACACCGCCTCGCCGTCCCAATGGAGGTCGTACTCGGAGGTGATCGACACGTCCGGCATCGGTGGGCTGAGCTCGGTGATCGAACCGTTCGCCGCCGACAATTCGACGATCTGCGCCGAACCGCCGCGCACCGCCGTATCGAACGCGATGAACCCGCGTTCGGTGAGCGCGAACGGCCGGACATCCGAGTTCCGGCTGACCCGAGACCGCCACCTCTCCGCTCCGGAGGCGAGATCGAATGCCACGACCTCGTCGAAGTCCGCGTACGAGTCGTTCGCGGGTTTGACCCCGGTGACGAGCAGGCCGTGTCCGATGACAGCCCTGTACCGGCGCAGATCTCCGCCCATTCCACCTGCCGCGCCCGTGTCGAGCCGGCCGTACGAGCCGACTCCGCGTACTTCCGCAGTCCGGTTCGCGTCCTCGTCGAAGAACACGAACGACGGCACGGCATCGGAATCGCGGCTGATCCTCGCGCTCAACACCACCGGATCGGCGGAGACGACCTCGTACCGCAGGTCATTTTCGAGCCGGCTCGTCGCGATCGTCCGGCCGCTGGCGGAGTCCACGAGGACCAGCTCGTACCCGTCCGCGCAACCGCGAACCAGCACCGTCCGCGGAGCGCTCACCCGGGACGGAGATATCGAGCAGCTCCGGTCCACCGCGACGCCCTCGCTCCACAGGGGCTCACCATCGCTCAACGCCAGTTTCGACACCCGCTCCTCGTCCACGACGACCACGCCGTCTCCGACGACGCGGGTGACCGGCTCATAGGATTCGTCCCGGGCCAGCGACGCGGTCCACTTCTGCTCACCGGACCGAACGTCCAGGAGGATCACGCGCGGGCAGTCGGTCCTGCTGGAGCCGACGTGGATGGCCGCGAGTCCGTTCACGGCCTCGTCCGAGGCTCCGCACACGTCGGTCCCGTCGGGCGGGGTGAAGCTCCACTTCTCCTCGCCGGTCTTTTCGCTCACGCCGATGACCTCGTCCGACACGACCTGCACCAGCACGCCCTCCGCGGAGAGCGTCCTGATCAGCTCAAGTCCGACGGCACCGCTGTCCTTCCACGTGAACCCGGCAGCCAGCGGCGGTCTGGTCGCGAACCAGATCGTCGTGCCACCTCCCGCCACCAGGACCAGGACGAAACCGATGATCAGAGCCGGAATCCACCAGCGGGTCTTCTTCCGCAGCGCGGGTGGGTACGGGCCGCCCGGATGCTGGAAGTGCGGTGGTGGCGGGGGCTGGAAATGCGGCGGCGGACCTCCGGGCTGTGGTCCGCCCGGATGAGGACTTCCCGGAACGGGCCCGAACGGCGGATAGCCGCCCTGCGGCTGCCGACTCGGATTCCACTGCGGCTGATTGCCCGACCAGTTCACTCTGCACCCCTCGCCCCGCCGTCGGCGGACCTCCCCTGGTTCGCGGGCTCGATCATCGCCGGACGCCCGCTGGCGACGAGGCCGTTCGGGCGGGAAGCGATCCGCATCACTCCGGTGCGATCGCCAGGTGTGCGGCCGGAATTCGGCGGCGGATGGCGGGTGACCGGTGCTAGCGTCCCGGGCCGTGCCTCGTCGTGGTGCGCGAGGTGCCGGAATCGGGAAGACAAGTCCTATGTGGACGACGCGCCCCCGCTGGCGCTCGCACCATGCGCAGTACTGCCCGAGCACCAGGGCCGGGGCGCCGGATCAGCGGCGATCCGCGCCGGGCTCGACGCCGTCCGCGACCTCGACGAGAACCTGGTGATCGTGCTGGGGCACGCCGACTACTACCCGCGGTTCGGATGTCACCCCGGCCTCCCGGTTCGGCGTGCGGAGGCACCCGACGACACGTTCCTCGCCCTGCCCCTCGCCACCTCGCACCCCACCCCGACCGGACTCGTCCGATGAACGAGATGGTCTCGTTCAACTCGTCCGCGCGAGAGCCCCGCCGAGGTAGCAGCATCACTCACCACGCCGGTAAAATCTGACCGCAATGCCATGGAGGCAAAGAGGATGGACCTTGCCGATACAGGATGGCGATGACCGCGCGGCCAGCTCCCCGAGCTCAGACGCGAAGCTTCTGAATAGCCAGCATAAAACACATTCCAGACAAGACGGCAGGTAGAACTATCAGCCCAAGGCAGGCAATGCTTCCCATATCGAACGCGCCACCCCTCCGAACCGACGCGCCCACGAGTAGGATGAACAAGGCGCCACTCAGGAAGCTGGAGAACACGCAACTGATCCAAATCACCAGCGACGCGCGCCATACGCCAGCAGCGTAAGTCACGTTCAACCAACCACGCTTGACATAGGACTGGCCGATCAGAGCAAACCCGCCGACCATCATTGAAAAGAATCCAGATAGGCCACACAGGCCTGACACCAAAATCATGGCCGCATTTTCAGCAGCCGGCAATTCGAAAGCCCACCAGATCGCGGCAACCGCAATCACCGGGGACCCCACCAACAGAATCAGGCCCAGCAGAACCAGCCGAGTCTTCACCTTTCGCGCCCAGCTGGGCGAAACCTGAGTGTAGTTCGGCGGCGGCTGCGGACCAGCCGGGATTGGAATGATCACCGCGCCTCCCAGTTCGATTCGTCACCATCGCTGGAGCTACCGTCACTCAAGTCAACACCGTTCTCCGGTGTCGCCCATTTCCCGCCGAGTTCGTCGATGGTCTTCTGCGCGGATTTCATCTGTGAGTTGATCGGCTGAATGGCGCCGATGAACGCACTGAAGGCAGCTGTGGCAAGGCCGATTGCGGCGACACCGACACTGACGCCGAATGCTAGCCCTGGCGGCGCCGTAACAACTCCAATACAACCCGCAATTGCTGTAGCTAGTCCACCGAGGAACGTCACCACTGCGATACCGATGGAGATCCAGAACATTTCGACCGCGTTGGCCAGCGTGTCGAGCGCGGTGACCATCTTATCCGCAGCCGACTTGGTGCCGTTGACCGCGTCGGCTTGGCCGGGAACCAGTGCCTTGTACGCTTCCGCCGCACGCCCTTCCCACTCGATGTTGGTGCGGTGCTTGTCAAGTTTGAGATCACCCGCGACGGTGCCCAACTTCTCGGCCACCAGATCAGCCCACTGTTGGGACGCGGCTCGCAGCAGGCCGGGGCTGCCAGCCCGTTCCACGGTCTGCATGATCTGGTCGAACATCTGCTTGTGCAGCTTCACGATTTCCTCCATGCCCTTCTTGATCGGTTCGATCAAGTGCATAAAGGCTTCCGGAACCCAGCTCAGTAGCTGGTTGACTCCGTCGTAGAGCTTCTGCATCATTTCTTGGACTTCGGTGAGCTTTCCGCTCACCATGTGGATTACATCGTCGCCGGTGGCTGTGGTCACGGGTGTTCTCCAAGCAGGTCGTGCAGCTTTTGCATGGCAGCGTCGTCGTCGGCTTGGTACTGCTGCGCAGCAGCGGTCAAATCGTCGGCGACCTTGTTGAAGTACTGCTGTCCCTGATCGATCAGGCTGCCGATCGCAACGCGCAGCTCTTCCAACGTGTCGTCCAGGCCGAGTTCGTCGCTGAGGAAGAACCGCTGTCCTGGCTCGATCTTCACCGCTTCCACGGCTTGCTTGGGGCCGTTCATGGCTTCGGCCTGTTCGCGCCATAGGGCGGCGTCGGTGTGCATGGCGTCGAGGGCGGTTTTGATTCCTTCGCCGTTCGGGGGTGCCATCAGAGTCCCTTCGGGGGCTGGTCGGTGACGAAGCCGAGGCGGCGTAGGAATCGCTGCGGGTCGCTCGCCAGGGCGAACAGTTGGGAGATCGCCGGACTCTGCGGTCCGTTGGCCACATCGCCCGGGGCGGTTTTGTCGCGCAGGACTCGCAGGACGTCGGCGAGTTCGCCTTCGATCTCGGTGTTGCGCGCTGCGCTGCACCAGGTCGCGTCGATGACGAGGTCCAGGATCCGGCCTTGTTCCGACGTCCCCCGGGCATGGCCGCCGCTGCTCTGGCCGGACACCGTCGCGCCGACGACATCCGTCATCCGCTGGTTGAACGCCTCCAGGTCGGTGGAGACGGCGTTGATGAGCTGCATCGCGTCGGCTGCCGTGATCGGGTCATCGGAGGTGGCGATGCCTTCGGCCGGTTCGGGCCGAGTGGCAGGCGGAGCGGATTGCACGAGCTCGGCCTGTGCCGTCGCCGCCCGCATGGTCGCGTCGTTCGCGGCCGCTACGACGTGTACGGACAGGCTGCGCGGATCAGTAGCGCTCTTCCAGCCGGAGGCCAGCTCGACCGACCGGAACTCCCCGGTGTCGGTCACGCGGACCGTGACGACACCCTCCGGGTCCTGGCCTCGAAGCAGGTCGTCCGTCGCCTCCGGTCGCCCGGAGTTCCGGATTTCCTCCGGCCCGAGGTCTTCCTCATTCAGCTGCCACCGTTGATCCACGAGGCCGGACCATACCTAGACCACGCCGTTCCGCGCCCGGGTTCGTGAACACGGGACGGGTTCGGTGGCGGGAAGCGATCCGCGTCACTCCCGTGCGATCGCCAGGTGTGCGGCCGGAATTCGGCGGCGGTCGGCGGGTGGCCGGTGCTAGCGTCCCGGGCCGTGCGTCGTCGTGGTGCGCGAGGTGCCGGAATCGGGGAGATGCGTCCTATGTGGACTACTCGGGTGGAGGTGCCCGCTGATGTCGCGGCCGTGCGTGCGGTGAACGTCGCCGCGTTCCCGACCGCGGAGGAAGCGGACCTGGTGGACGCGCTGCGGGCCGATCGGGGTGCGTGGATCGACGGGCTCTCGATCGTCAGCGCGGACGGCGGCGGCTCGGTCGTCGGGTTCGCGCTGCTGACCCGCTGCCACGTGGACGACGCGCCCGCGCTGGCGCTCGCACCGTGCGCGGTGCTGCCCGAGCACCAGGGCCGGGGCGCCGGTTCGGCGGCGATCCGCGCCGGGCTCGACGCCGCGCGCGACCTCGGCGAGAACCTGGTGATCGTGCTGGGGCACGCCGACTACTACCCGCGGTTCGGGTTCACCCCGGCCTCCGGGTTCGGAGTGCGCGCGCCGTTCGAAGCACCCGACGACGCGTTCCTCGCCCTGTCCCTCGACACCTCGCGCCCCACCGCGACCGGGCTCGTCCGGTACCCGGCGGCATTCGGCGTCTGAGCGTCAGCGGTCGAGGCGACCGGACTTGACCGCGCCCAGGAACGCGTCGAACGCGTCGGTTCCGAAGGCCAGCACGGGGCTCCCCGGCCCGAGCTTCGAATCCCGGACGGCCGTCGAATCGGCGGACAGCGCGACCTCGACGCACGCACCACCATTGGCGTTGCTGCGGCTGGACTTCCGCCAAGTCGGATGCTGGTGCACCAAGTCCTCCGGATCGCCTGGAACATCGGCCGGGCAAGAGCAGCGCCGCGTCAGCGGTCGAGATGTCCGGATTTGACCGCACCCAGGAACGCGTCGAACGCACCGGTTCCGAAGGCCAGCACCGGGCTCTCCTGCCCGAGCTTCGAATCGCGGACGGCGGAGCAGTCCCCGGCCAACGCCACTTCGACGCACGCGCCACCGTTGGTGTTGCTGCGGCTGGACTTCCGCCAAATCTGATGTCGGTGCACCACGCCCTCCGGATCGTCGGTGACAGAGCAACGCCGCGTCAGCGGTCTAGGCGACCGGACTTGAGCCGGCGGACGAACGTGTCGAACGAGGCGGGACCGAAGGCCAGCACGGGACTCGCCGCACCGAGCTTCGAATCGCGGACGGCCGTCGAGTCGGCGGACAACGCGACCTCGACGCACTCGTTCAAGGCGCCGCTCCGGCTGCTCTTGCGCCAGACACGGTTCCTGGTCATCAGTCCTCCAGCTGCTCCGCGAGATCGCGCATCCACCGGGCCGACTCGGCCGGCGACAGCGCTTCGTCCGCCACGTCGTCGAAGGTCAGCACGAACGCCTCGACGTCACTGGAATTCTCCACCCAGGAACCGCCACCCGGGTACTCCAGATAGACCGCATCGGGATCGTCCGTCGCGCCGAACCCCAAGATCACGGTCGGCCCGGATGAAGTGCCGTACGCGCCGACGTCGAACGGCACCACTTGGAGCACGATGTGCTGCCGTTCGCCCAGTTCCAGCAGATGCCGCAGTTGCGCCCGCATCACCTCGCGACCGCCGACCCGGCGACGCAAGACTGCTTCGTCGATCAGCGCGTGCACCGCAGGCGGATCGGGTTCGTGCAGCCGCTGTTGCCGAGCGCGCCGCGACTGGACGGCTCGGCGGAAGTCCTTCGGCGTGCCGAACCTGCGCGCGGCGGCGTGCACAGCGGTCGCGTAGTCGATCGTCTGCAGCAGCCCTGGTACGGCCAGGGCGGCCATGAACCGGATGCTCACCGCCTCGGCTTCGGCACGCACGAAGGACCGGTACTTCACCGGGTGGGCGGCGGAGACCTGGATGCGCGTGCCATCGACTTTGGCGTCGTCCCACATCGCCTGCGCTTCGCGCCGCTGCTGCTCGGTCGCACCGTAGAAGGCCAGCATCGCGCCGAGTTCCGCGAAGTTGCACAGCAGGTAGCCGTTCTCGATCTTCGAGATCGTGGTCTGCGATTTGCGGAGCAACTCGGCCACGTCGCCGTGCGTTCGTCCAGCGCCGTCCCGCAACTCCAGCAAGTATTGGCCGATCCGGCGTTTCCGGCGTGTCTGCGTGCTCGGCATTGGACCTTCCCCTCGCCTCCGCCAGGAAGCCTAACGACCGGACGAGCCGATCATGTTCACTCATCGGGGTAATATGCAAGGGAATAAAACCCTCTTAACATTACCCCCAGCGACAACCTCCCGTCGCTGGCGCGGGGCCGGTGGTCTCCCCCTCCCCGACCGGATCGCCGGTTCCGCGTCCCACCCACGGAATTCGGGAGTGGCGCATGTCCGCGCCGGAACCGCGCGGCTGGCGCGGGGTGTTCACCAGCGACCGGGTCCACCGGGTCTCACCGGGCAACGAACGCCGGATCTCGCACGGCGACCGGGCCCGGCTCGGGCTCGCCGACTGCGGCGCGGTGTGCGTGCCGCCGACGCCGAACGAGTGGCCGCTGGACTCCTGCGCGCGCTGCTACCCCCGGACATGACGGTGCCCGGTGGCCGAACGACCACCGGGCCCCGCGCTCGATCAACGGGTCAGAACGCGACCACCGAGTACTCCGAGGCGGTCCACGCGGGAGCGCCCCGCACCGGGATCAGCTCCACCCGCACCGACTCCTTGCCCTCGGTCAACGCCACCGGCAGCTCGAAGCCGTCCTCCAGCCAGCGGTGCGACTCGTTGCCCAGCGGCTGGAGCCAGGTGCCCGCCGACTCGCCGTCCACCCGCACCTCCACCTGCTGGTAGGCCTGCGCCTGATCACCGATGCGCCGCAACCGGGCGCCCTGGTTGTCCTCGCCGAGCTCCACGTCGAAGCCCACCGGCCCCGTCGCGGCCGCCACCGGCGCGCTGCGCTGCTCGTCGGTGCCCTCGAAGCGGGAGTCCAGCAGGTTCACCACCTCGCCTTCGGCCCGGTAGCCGTGCTCGTCCCGGCTGCCCTCGTCGGACAGGTCGATCCGGTCGACCTCCTCCTGCGACGCCGGTCGCCCGCCGTACCAGTAGGCGGTGGAGCTGTAGTCGCCCGGCTCGTCGTTGTCCGGGCCGTGCTCGATGCCCGCGACCAGGCCGTCGTTGAACGGCACCGCGTCCGGCACCTGCAACCGGTAGGCGCCCGTGCAGTCGTACCGGCAGCCGTCCCCGTTCAGCTCGTGCGCCGGATTGCCCGCCAGCGGCATCGAGAACGTGGTGCCGTCCCGGAAGTACCAGCCCGACTCGTAGTAGTCCTCGCTGCCGGTGCCGTACCAGGCGGGGCTGCGCTCGCCGTTGACGTAGAAGCGCTCGTCGCCCTCCAGGTAGTTGCGCTGGTTCGCCGCCGCGTTCGTCTCCGGGATGGACAGCGGCTGGTTGCGGTGCGTCGCCGTCGCGTTCGGCGGGATCAGCCCGCGCATGGTGTGCGTGACCCCGTAGAACGTGCCCGAACCGTCCACGTCGAGGAAGTTCCAGTCCTCCCCCTCCACGGTCCGGCCGCGGTGGTGAGTGGCGTGGAAGTAGCCGGCGTTCTCGTCGGCTTCGCGGGGCGCGACGGAGACCTCGGCGGTCATGCCGTCGATCGGGACGCCGCCGCCGTTGACGATCTCCACGGTGGCGCTCTCGTCGAACGGCATCGGCCACCAGGCCGTGTACCAGCCGTCCTCGCCCGGGTCGATGGAGCTCATCATGGTGCGCACGTCGTGCTCGCCGAGGCCGGAGCCGAAGAACTCGCCGATCGGGGCGTCCACCGTGGTCTGCCCGTCGAAGGTGATCCGCAGCCGCGCCGACTCCAGCACGTGCTCGGAGGCGGTGACCTCCTCCGGGCCGAACCCGTAGCGGCCCACCAGCTTCTCCCTGGCGAACACCGCGTTGCCGATGCGGTAACCGTGCGCGGCCTCCTCGCCGGGGTGACCGGGGCCGACGTCGAGCACGTCGGTGCGCACCCATTCGCCGTCGACGAGGCTCTGCACGTCGTAGCGGAACTCGTTGACGTCCACCGAGGAGGACGTGAAGCGGTTCGCCACCTCGATCGAGGACTTGCCCGCCGTCAGCTCCGGGGGCACGTCGATCGCCTGCACGCCCCAGCCGCCCGGTGCGGCGGCGCCGCTGCGCCACTCGCCGGCCGGTGCGCCGTCCACGCTGAGGCCGGCCACCTGGTCGGCGATCTGCGGGTCGAAGCGGCGCACGATGCGCACGCCCGCGTTGCGCGGGTGCACCGCCGCGTCGAACCGGCTGCCACCGCCCTCGCCGAACGCGCGGCCGTCGTCGATCACCCGCGGGCTCGGCACGACCTGCGGGATGCGCAGCCGCAGCTCGTTGATCTGGCCGGGTCCGTCCAGCTGCGCCACCGGTGCCGCCGCTCCCGGGGGCACCGCGAAGTCCCGGCGGGTCGGCTGCGCCGCCGGGTCCACGCCCTTCGGGTCGGCGATGCCGAACTTGCGCAGCCGCGCCAGCACGTCCTGCGCCGGATCGGCCGGGTCGAAGGTCCGCACGCCGTCCGCGTCGCCGAACGAGCGGTAGTCCACGTGGTAGAAGTCCGGGTTGTTCTGCACCGTCACCCGCATCGACTCGCGGTACGGCATCGGCACCTTGATCACCGCACCGCCCGCGGCGTCGTCGCCGTTGCCGACCAGGGGCCATTCGAACGGCGCGCCCACCCGGCCGCTCACCACGTCGATCAGCGGGGCGTCGAGCACCGTGCGGCCGTCCAGCTCGACCACGATGTTCCCGGTGCCCGTCACGTCGCCCCACGGTTCGCGGGTGAACCAGATGGAGGAGATCTCGCCGGCGCCCGCGCGCTCCGCGATCACGCAGCCGCGCTCGGCCTGCCGCAGGCAGGAGTAGGTGCCGTTGAACCCGTCGTCGTTGCTGCCGTCCCTCGCGAAGCTGGAGAACTGCCCGGTGTGCTCCGAGCCGCGCAGCTGGGCGAGGCCGCCCGGTTCGCGGAACGTGTCCCACCCGACGCTGCCCTTGCCCGCCGCCCGCGGCTGCGCCTGCTCCTGCTCCTGCGCCGAGGCCCGGGCCGCGCCGTGGGTGGCCGCGTCGGCGACCAGCGCGGCGGCCGCCAACGACGCCACGCCGAGCACCGCGCCGAACTTCCTCGGCAGCCGTCTCGCAGCGCGCAGCGCATCACTCCTGCGGTCTCTCATCAAAGCTCGCCCTCCCCACATCACTATCCACAATGGACAGCGTTGTCCTGGTCACTCGACGGTGGTGCGCGGTCGGGAACGGATGGGTCGGTTCCCCCGAACGCGGGCGCACAAGATCGCACGCTCGGTTTCACCCGAAGCGTAGGAAGAGGTCGCACCGGCTCCAAGGAACATCGCGGAACCACGGGAATCCGGACTCCGAAATTCACTCATTAAGATGGTCACCGGGACTGCACGGAGACCACTACCACCATCCAGGTGGATTTGATTCCTCTTCGGCGACAGCTCGCTTTGCTAAAGAAAAAGTCGCACGCCAGGACGAGTTTCGCCCTAGCGCGCGACCTGCACCTTCACCGAATCAGAAGTGAGATGTGGTAGCCCCGGAAGTCTCAGCCCTGATTCAACCGGGCGTACACCTCACCCGCGTTCTCCTTCGTGATCAATTCCGTGGGAAGGGTTTGGTGCTTCTCCGTCGGCTGGCAATCGACCAGGATCTTCTTGGCCGCTTCCACGGCCTCCTCGCCACCGGTCGGATTCAGGAACGTGGCCTGCAACCGGCCCTGCTCCACCGCTTTGATGCCGCCCGCCTCGATCGGCAGCCCGTCGATGCCCACGAATTTGAGCTGGTCCGCCTTGCCGGCGGCCTGCGCGGCCAGGTAGGCGCCCTCCGCCATCGGATCGTTGTGCGAGTACACCGCTTGCGCGTCCGGGTGCGCCTTCAGCAGCGCGTCCATCTTCTCCTGGCCCTCCGCCCGCTCCCAGCCGCCGTCGTCGGCACCGATGATCTCGATCTTCGAGCCCGCGATGCCCTGCATGAAGCCGTCGTGCCGCTCGTGCGCCGGCGTCGAACCGGACAGGCCCTTGATCTCCAGGATCTTGCCGCCGTCCGGGAACAGCACGTTCTTGAAGTACTCGCCCGCCTGCCTGCCGATCGCCTCGTTGTCCACGCCGACGTAGGTGGTGAACGCGTCCCCGTTGACCTTGCGGTCCAGCAGGACCACCGGCGTCCCCGAGTTGTAGGCCCGCCGCACGATGTCCGTCAGGGGCGCCGCCTCGTTCGGCGAGATCATCAGGAGGTCCACCTGCTTGGTCAGGAACGACTCCACGTCCGAGAGCTGCTTGGCGTTGTCCTTGGCCGCGTCGGCGAACTGCACGTCCTTGAACTGCGGCACCCGCTCGGCGGCCTTGCGGATGTCGTCGTCCATCCGCACGCGGTAGGGCTCGGCGAGGTTCGCCTGGCTCATGCCGATCGTGTACTGGCCGTCCGGGCCGCCGCACGCCGCCTGCGGATCCTGCGGCTGCGCCGCACCGCTGTTCTCGCTCGTCGTACCGCACGCGGCGGCCGTCACCGCCAACGCGGCGCAGGCGGCGGCGAACGCGGACCTCGTCGTCTTTCGCATGGTGCTTCCTTCCCGCGGAACTACCAGGGACGCTTCGAGCGGACGGGCGGATCGGGGAACGGACCGGTCACGCGGCCGGGCGCAGCCGCTGCAACGCCGCGGCTGCCACGATCACCAAGCCCTTGATCAGCAGCTGCATGTCGGTGTTGACGCTGTTCAAGCTCAGGATGTTGTTCAAGATCCCCAGCAGCAGCGCGCCCGCGATGGTGCCCACCACCGAACCGCGCCCGCCGGCGAGGCTCGTGCCGCCGACCACCACGGCCGCGATGCCGTCCAGTTCGTAGGCCAGGCCGTCGTTCGGGCTGCCCGCGTTCAGCTGCCCCGCGTGCACGATCCCCGCCAGCGCCGCGCAGAAGCCGGACAGCGCGAACGCGATGATCTTCACCCGGTTCACCGGCACACCGGACAGCCGCGCCGCCTTCTCGTTGCCGCCGATCGCGTACAGGTGCCGCGAATAAGCGCTGTAGCGAAGGAACAGGATCGCCGCGACCGCCACCACCGCGAAGATCAACGCCGGAATCGGGACCACGCCGCCGAACGTCCGTTCCCCCAGCAGCGAGAACAGCATCGGCGCCTGTCCCGCGCCGTCGCCGTAGGAGATCTGCACCGTCTCCCCGCCCGACCACATCCGCGCCAGGCCGCGGGCGATGTTCAGGCCCGCCAACGTCACGATGAACGCCTGCACGCCCAGCACCGCCACCGCGGCGCCCTGCAGCACCCCGAAGACCAGGCCGATCAGCAGCACGAGCAGCGCCGCCACCAGCACCCCGAAGTCGTCGTTGACCAGCAGCACCGCCGACCCCACCGCGGCCAGGCCCAGCACCGAGCCCACCGACAGGTCGATGCCGCCGATCAGGATCACGAACGTCAACCCGACCGCGATGATCCCGATCTCCGAGACCGCGCGCACGATGTTGAACAGGTTGTCGCCGGTCAAGAACAGGATCTGGCCGTCGTCGCCGCGCGGGGACAGCACGATCGCCGCCAGGAACACCGCGACCAGGCCGAAGAAGCTCTGGAACCGGAACAGGGTCTCGACCCGCTGCCGCCTCGACCGGCCGGGCACCGGGTCCGGCGCGCCGGGCGCGACCTCCTGCCGCGTCTGCTCGCTCATCGCGCTCCTCCCCCCGCGACGGGGCCGCGCCCCGTCTCGACAGCCGATGAATCACCCTCCGGCGACACCTTTTCCCCCATCGCGGCGGCCAACAATTCGGCTTCACCGGCCCGGGTGGTGTCGAACTCGGCGACGCTGCGGCCGTGCCGCAGCACCACCACGCGGTGGCACACGCCGGTCAGCTCCGGCAGCTCCGAGGACGCCAGCAGCACGCCGATGCCGCGCGCCGCGATCTCGCCCAGCAGCTCGTAGATCTCCGCCTTCGCGCCGATGTCCACGCCGCGCGTCGGCTCGTCCAGCAGCAGCAACCGCGGCTCGGTCAGCAACATCCGGCCGAACACGACCTTCTGCTGGTTCCCGCCGGACAAGGTGCCGACCGGGTCGGCGATGCGCCCCAGCTTCACCTTCAGCCGGTCCACGCTGCGCTCGGTCGCCGCCACCTCGGCGCGGCCGCGCACCAACCCGGCGAAGCCCAGCCGGTGCACCACCGACAGCACCGTGTTCGCCCGCACCGAGTGCCCCAGCACCAGCCCCGAGGCGCGGCGGTCCTCCGGCACGAACGCGATGCCCCGGCGCAGCGCGTCCCGCGGCCCGCGCGGGCGCACCGGTTCGCCGCCCAGCTCCACCGAGCCCTCCCAGCGACCGGCCGGGCCCGCGCCGAACAGCGATTCCAGCAGCTCGGTGCGGCCCGCCCCGAGCAGCCCGCACAGGCCGACGATCTCGCCCGCGCGCACCGACACGTCGATGCCGTCCGGTTCCCGCCTGCCCACCCGGTACCGGCGCGGCAGCACCCGGAGACCCGCGACCGACAGCAGCTCCTCGCCGGGCGGCCGGTCGTCCGCGGTGCGGAACAGGGTGCGCACCGAGCGGCCCACCATCGCCTCAGCGGCCTGCTCGGCGGTGAGGTCGCGGGCGTCGAACTCGGCGACCCGGCGCCCGTTGCGCAGCACCGTCGCCCGGTCGGCGACCGCACCGATCTCATCCATCCGGTGCGAGATGTAGACGATGCCGGTGCCGCGCCTGCGCAGTTCCGCGATCACCGCGAACAACCGGTCCACTTCGGAGTGCGACAGCGCCGAGGTCGGCTCGTCCATGATCAGGACCTTGGCGTCGAGGGACAGCGCCCGCGCGATCGTCACCAGCTGTTGCTCACCGACCCGCAGCTCGCCGACCGGCCGGGCCGGATCCAGTTCGATGCCGGTGCGGGACAGCAGTTCGCGGGTGCGCTGCGCCATCGCGCGGCGGTCCACCACACCGGCGCGGCGCAGCTCCCGGCCCAGGTACAGGTTGTCGGCGACCGACAGCGCGGGCACCAGGTCCAGCTCCTGGTGGATCATCGCGATGCCCGCCTGCTGCGCGTCCGAGGGCTTCGCGAAGCGCACCGGGGCGCCGTCCACCGCGATCGAGCCCTCGTGGTCGGCGATGTCGCCGGAGAGCACGCGCATCAACGTGGACTTGCCCGCGCCGTTCTCCCCCAGGAGCGCGTGGACCTCGCCCGCGTGCACGGTCAAGTCGATCCCGTCGCACGCCAGGACACCGCCGTAGCGTTTGGTGATGCCGGTCAGCTCTACCAGTGGCGCTGCCATGGTTCCCCCCGTCACCCGAGCGCTGTCATTCCGGAGCAACCGCGCGGAGCCGAGAAAACGATTGCTCGGACGCTAAGAGTTTCCAGTTGCCTGTGTCAAGGTTCACAGTCCACCCGCGGGCCGCCCAGCCGCCATTCGGCCCCGCGCGGACCTCGCAACGGTCATGAGGGCAGGAAGCACCGCAGCTAGGGGAACAACTTCCGGAGAGGTCGTTCCGCGGGCGTTCCTGACCGTTACGGTTGTGGCCGTGACCGCCACTCGCGAGCGCCAGAGCGCACCCTCTCCCGACAACGGCGCCCCACACTGGGCAGAACGGTCCGCTTTCCGCACCCGCGGCGTCCCGCTATGGGCGGCGGTGCTGATCGCCGCGGGCGGCACCGCGCTCGGCGCCGGGCTCGACCTGCTCATCAGCGGCACCCCCGGACTGATCTTCAAGATCGGCCTGTTCCTCGGGTGCGTGGCCGGGGTGGCGCTGGTGCGGCGGGAGAGCCTGTTCGGCCCGATGGTGCAGCCGCCGCTGGTCGCCACCGTGGTCATGCCGCTGCTGGTGCTGTTGTTCGGCGGCGGGGGCGGCAGCGGGATGATGGGCAAGGCGCTGGGCGTCGTGCAGCCGATCATCGCCGGCTTCCCGATGATGGCGATCACCACGGCGCTCTGCCTCGCGTTCGGGCTCGCCCGGATGTTCTGGCTGGAACGCCACGACGCCGAGGACGACCTGGACCCGGCCGACCAGCCCACCAAGAAGCGCAAGCCGGTGAAGCCGCCGAAGGAGGCCGCGGAGCGGCCG
>NZ_JAIUJZ010000181.1:0-22290 GCF_020176775.1 Saccharopolyspora sp. 6M | reverse complement strand
CTCCGGGCCTGCGGCGGTCGTGCGGGGGCCGGTCGCGGTGGCCCCCGGGGCCGCGTCGGGCCCCGCGGGGGGCGCGGGGGGGCCCCCCCCCCCCGGGCCGGGGGCCCCCCCCCCCCCCCCCGCGGGGGGCCCGCCCCCCCCCCCCCGCCCCCGGGGGGGGGCGGCGGGGGGGGGCGCCCCCCCCCCCCCGGGGGGGCGCCCCCCCCCGGGGGGGGGGGGGGGCCCCCCGCGCACCGGGATCAGCCTTCCAGCTTCGCCCGCAGGAATTCGAGCGTGGCGCCCCACGCCTTGGCGCCCTGCACCGGGTCGTAGGTGCCCATGTGGTTCTTCTCGTTGAAGAACGCGTGCCCGGCCGGGTAGATCCGGAAGTCCGGGCGGGTGCCGGACTCGTTCTCGATGCGGTCGGCGAGCGCTTCGACGGCGTCCGGCGGGGCCATGGCGTCCTGCTCGCCGAAGTGCCCCAGCAGCGGCGCGGTCAGGTTCTCGAAGCTGGGGTAGTCCTCGCCGAGCACCCCGTAGAACGGCACCGCGGCGCCGATCTTGTCGCCCTGCTGCGCGGCGAGCACCAGCACGAACCCGCCGCCCATGCAGAACCCGACGGCGCCGATCTTCTCGCTGGTGACGGCGTCGAGGGACAGCAGGTGGTCCACGGCCCCGCCGAGGTCGCGGGCGGCGCCCTCCACCGGCAGCTCCTGCATGAGCTGCCCGGCTTCGTCCGAGTCGTGCGTGGTGCGGCCGCCGTAGAGGTCGGGGGCGAGCGCGACGAACCCTTCGGCGGCGAGCCGGTTGGTGACGTCGGCGATGTGGTCGGTGAGCCCCCACCACTCCTGGATCACCACGACGCCGGGCCCGCTACCGGATTCCGGCAGGGCGAGGTAGCCGTGCGCGGTGTGCCCGTTGCTGGGGAAGGTCACGTTCTGCAAGGGGTTGTCAGCCATGCCCGCATTGCACCACCTGCGGGCACCGGTCGGCATCGGGTGGGGTGGGTGGCGTCAGAGTTCCCGCAACCGGGTCAGGACCGCCTCCAGCACGGCGAGGTCCGGGCGCGTCCCCCGCGCCGGTTCGGCGAGGTCTCCGCTGCGCAGGTGGACCCAGCCGGTGCCGTACCGCGCGCGGTCCGGCGCGGGGAGCCCGCCGCGCCCGTCGACGGCGCTCACCGGGACCGCCGGGACAGGTCGAGCGCGCACGCCGGGCAGCGGCTCCCGGTCCACCCCGGCAGCACGGCGAGGCCGTCGGGTGCGAAGCTCCGGCCGCACCGCGCGGTGAGCTCCCGCCCGCGCGCGGCCGGGTGCCGGACCTCGAACGCGTGGCTGATCAGCCCGGTCACGCCGAGCGCGGTGCTGCGGTAGCGGGCGAAGAAGATCATCGCTGCTCCCGCGGGGCCGGCCGGCGGTGGGCGAGCGGTGGCACGTGCCCGGCCCGCTCCCGGCAGTCCGGGCACACCCCGGAGGGCAGCAGGAACCCGGGCCAGGACGGGCGGACCTCGCGTCCGCACAGCGCCCGCGTCACGCATCCCGGCGTCCACCGCCAGTCGGCGGGTACCGCGTGCGACACCGACCGGTACCGGCTCCCGACCCATTTCACCCCATGTCCACCATCACTCATGGTGGCAGTGTCGTGACGGAGGGTGCGTGGACGTCAGGTCAGCGGGGTGGTCATCATGGGTAACCGTGGGTCTGCCCAACGAAGCACTGCGTGCGGCGCGGCTCCGGGTCGCGTCGAGCCGCGCACCCGGTGAGCCGATGTCGAGGTCCGAGCTGGCGTCCGCGGTGTCGGCGTGGTTGTGGCGGGAGACCGGCAAGCGCCACGACCTCGACCCGCACCTGCTGGCGAAGTGGGAGCGGGGTGCGGTGCGGTGTCCGACGGCGCCGTACCGGGCGGCGTTGCGCGCGGTGCTGGGCGTCGCCTCGGACGCCGATCTCGGTTTCGCCGACTCCGTTCCGGAACCACCGCTGGCCCCGGCCGGGCCCGACCCGGCGGAGCACGGCCCACCGGCGGGCGCGGACTACGTCGAGTCGTTGCGGGGTGCGGTTCGGCAGTTCGTGCGGATGGACTCCTTGCTCGGTTCGGGGGAGGTGGTGGACGCGGTGGTGCGGCGGTTCCGGGATGCGCAGCGGGTGTTGGCGTCGGGTCGGTATCGCTCGGGTGTGGAGCGGGATCTGGAGGTGGTGGCGGCGGAGTTGGGTGAGGTCGCGGGGTGGATGTTGATCGATGCGCAGCGGCATGCGGAGGCGCGGGCGATCAATGCCGAAGCGTTGATGTTGGCGCAGATCGCGGGGGACACCTCGATGCAGTGGTTCATCCTGTCGAACCAGGCGTTGGCGTCGACCGGCAGCGGGCGTCCGCGGGAGGCGCTGCGGATCGCCCAGCGCTTCGGCTCGGACGATCGGTTGCCCGGCCGGGTGCGGGCGTTGTTCGACGTGCGGGCGGCGCGGGCGCTCGGAGAGCTGGGTGCGACGTCGGATGCGGAGCGCGCGTTCGCACGAGCGCGGGTCACCGTCGACGAGGGGATCGACGGGCGCGACCCGCCGTGGACGTGGTGGGTGGACGAGCAGGTCGTCTCGGCGCACCGAGGACTGATGTACGCCACGTCGGGCCACCCGGCGCGAGCGCTGCCGCACCTGGCGGCCTCGGCCGAGGGCGCTGAGCAGGTCGCCGACTACCGCTGGGGCCTGTACATCCACCGCGCGAACCTGCTCGACGCACTGCTCGCGGCGCGCGACCTGGGTGAGGCGGAGCGGGTGGCGGTGCGGATCGCTCCGATGGTCGGCCAGATCGCGTCCGGCGCCACCGAGCAGGTGCTGCGCCGCGCGCTCTCCCGCACGTCGCGGGCACCGCTGCCCAGCACCCTCGCCGACGTCCTCGACCACCTCCGCCACCGCCTGCCGCAGCGCTGAGCGCCCACCGCGCCACGCCCCGACTCACCTGGGTCGGGGTGCGTCAGAGCTGGTCGATGGCGTGCACGGCGGAGACCTCGTAGAGGTGCGGTTCGTAGGACTCGGCCACCTCGGCGGCGGCGGTCATGTGCGGCTGCGCGACCGGGTTCGCGAGCATCGCGCGGAACGCGTCGGCGTCGCTCCACTGCGCGTAGTTGACGACCTTGGTGCCGTCGGTGCTGGCGTGGATGTTCGCGGACACGAAGCCGGGCAGCGTGATCATGACCTCTTCGGTCGCCTGGTCGAGCAGGTCCACGAGCTCGCGCTGGCGCTCCGGGCGGACGGTGAAGACGTTGATCAGGGTGGCCAGCGGCGCGCCCTGCTCGATGGTGCTCGGCATGGGGTTCTCGCAATCGTCGGTGTCAGCTTTCTGACACAAACATTCTGTGTCAGGAAACTGACGTGAGTCAAACCGGCGCCGACCCGGCCACCCGGTCGTGCGCCACCGGCCGCACGGTTCGGCGAACCTCGGCGGCACGGCTCGATGTGCTGCGGGGACACTGTGCTGCGATGACCGAGTTCTCCAGCCTCCCCGACCTGCCGGTGAAACCGGTGCTCGGCGAGGTCGCCGACGCGCTCGCCGAGCACGGCACCACCGTCCTGGTCGCCCCGCCCGGCACCGGCAAGACGACGCTGGTGCCGCTGGCGCTCGCCGAACGCGGGCTGCGCGTGGTCGTGGCCGAACCGCGGCGGCTCGCCACCCGCGCCGCCGCCCGCCGGATGGCCGAACTGCTCGGGGAGGAGGTCGGCGGGACCGTCGGCTACTCGGTGCGCGGCGAGCGCAGGCGCGGCGCGCGCACCCGCGTCGAGGTCGTCACCTCCGGCCTGCTGGTGCGCAGGCTGCAATCCGACCCCGAACTGTCCGATGTGGACGTGGTGGTGCTGGACGAGTGCCACGAGCGGCACCTCGACGCGGACCTGCTGCTCGCGCTGCTGCTCGACGCCCGCGACGGGCTGCGCCCCGACCTGCGGCTGCTGGCGACCTCGGCGACGCTCGCGGCCACCCGCGCGTCCGAAGTCCTCGGCGGCGCGCCGGTGCTGTACGCCGAGGCTCGCACCTTCCCGGTCGAGCACCGCTACCTGCCGCCGAACCGGCGCGAACGCATCGAAGCGTGCGTGGCGCGTGCGGTGCGGACGGCGCTCGACGAGCAGGACGGTGACGTGCTCGCCTTCCTTCCCGGTGCCGGGGAGATCCGCCGCACCGCTGCCGCGCTCGCCGACCTGTCCGATGTGGACGTTCTCCCGCTGCACGGGCGGCTGCCGCACGCGCAGCAGGATTCCGTGCTGCGGCAGGGGAAACGACGCAAGGTGGTGCTCGCCACCGCCGTCGCCGAATCGAGCCTCACCGTGCCGGGCGTGCGCGCAGTCGTCGACTCCGGCCTGTCCCGGGTGTCCCGGGTGGACACCCGGCGCGGCCTGGCCGGGCTCGCCACCGTGCGGGTGTCGCGAGCCGCCGCCGACCAGCGCGCCGGCCGCGCCGGGCGGCAGGGACCCGGTTTCGCGTACCGCTGCTGGCCCGAGCACGAGCACAGCACGCTGCCCGCGTTCGCCGAACCCGAGATCCGCACCGCCGAACTCACCCGGCTCGCCCTGGAACTGGCCTGCTGGGGTACGCCCGACGGAACCGCGCTCACCTGGTGGGACGAGCCGCCCGCCGGTCCGCTCGCCGCCGGGCAACAGGTGCTGCGCGGCCTCGGCGCGCTCACCGCCGACGGTGCCGTCACCGGCCGGGGGACGCGGCTCGCCGAACTCGGCCTGCACCCGCGGCTGGCGCGCGCACTGCTCGACGGGGCCGAACGGGCGGGCGCGCGGACCGCGAGCGAAGTCGTGGCGCTGCTCGACGACGACACCGTCACCGATGAGTCCGATGTGGACTCGGCACTGGCCCGGTTGCGCCGCGGCGGTCCCGGATCCGACCGGTGGCGGCGGGAATCCCGCAGGCTCGCCGAGCGCGTCGACGGCACCGGGCGAGGTGGTTCGGCGGCGGAGGTCGTCGCGTTCGCCTACCCGGAACGCATCGCGCGCCGCCGCGCGGCCGACTCGCCGGTCTACCTGATGGCCGCAGGCACCGCCGTCGAACTGCCCGCCGGATCACCGCTGCGGCACGCCGAATGGCTCGCCGTCGCCGTCGCCGACCGCGCACCCGGCGCCACCCACGGCACCGTGCGCCTCGCCGCGCCCATCGACGAAGCGCTCGCCCGGCGGATCGCGGCCGCGCTGCACAGCACCCGGGACGAGGTCGGCTGGACCGGCGGGGACGTGCGTGCGGTGCGCGCCGAACGCATCGGCGCCATCACCGTGGACAGCAGGCCGCTGCGCGAACCCGACCCGGCACTGCTGCGGGCCGCGCTGCTCGACGGGCTGCGCCAGGACGGGCTCGGCCTGCTGGCGTGGAGCCAGGACGCGACGCGGCTGCGGCACCGCATCGGCTTCCTGCGCGAGGCGCTCGGCGAACCGTGGCCGGCCGTGGACGACGAATCCCTGCTGTCCCGGGCCGATTCGTGGCTGGAACCGGAGCTGTCCCGGGCGCGCGGACGCGCCGACCTGGCGCGGATCTCCGCCGGGGGAGGACTGCGGCGGTTGCTCCCGTGGGATCGGGCGTCCCGGTTCGACGCACTCGCGCCGGAGAGCGTGGAGGTGCCGTCCGGATCGCGGATCAAGATCGATTATTCGGGAGAGCGGCCGGTGCTGCCGGTGAAGGTGCAGGAGGTCTTCGGCTGGCGCCAGGTGCCGCTGCTCGCCGACGGGCGGGTTCCGCTGCTGCTGCACCTGCTGTCCCCCGCCGGGCGGCCCGCCGCGGTCACCGCCGACCTCGAATCGTTCTGGACGACCGGCTACCCGCAGGTCCGCGCCGACCTCCGCGGCCGCTACCCGAAGCACTCCTGGCCCGACGACCCCACCACGGCGACCCCGACCCGCCGAACCCGCCGCCCCACCTGACCGGTGGGAGGAGTGAACGGACTGTTCGTCCCATCTGGTTGGTCGGAGGGTCCGTTCACTCCGGGCCTGCGGCGGTCGTGCGGTCGCCGTACGCGTTCGACCGCTGGTCAGCGTCGTGCACGGCGTGCGTCGAGGTGGCGCCACCCGAACCGGGCCGCCGCCACGGCACCCACGGCGATGGCGGCCCAGCACAACGCGCGCGTCCAGGGCGCGAGGTCCGCGGTCAGCCACAGCGCGCCCTGCGCGACCAGCGCCACCGCGGACCAGAACCGCTGCCCGTACTTCGGATCGAACTCCGCGGGCGCCCGCGCACCTCGCCGCATCCGGCACCTCCTCCGCACGATCGCCCGCGACCCTACGCGGGGCCGGCCGGGCGCGGCGCCGGTTCCGCCGGATCGGCACCGCACGCCCGAGCGGCCGTTCCCGGGCGCGGGGGGGGGGGGGGGGGGGGGGGGGGGGGGGGGGGGGGGGGGGGGGGGGGGGGGGGGGGGGCGGGCGGGGGGGCGGCGGGGGGGGGGGGGCGCCGGCCCGGGGGGGGGGGCGGGGGGGGGCGGGCGCGGGGGGGGGGGCCCCCCGGCGGTCCGCCCCCCCCCCCCCCCCCCCCCCCGCCGCGGTGGTCAGCCGAAGGGGACGAGCACCAGGTCGGCGGCCCGCACGTCCGCCGAGGTCCACCCGGTGATCCCGGCCAGCACGCAGCCGGTGCGGATCACGGCCTCCTCGTCCAGTTCACCCGGGTCGAGGTGGTCCTGCTCGACGATCCCGGCGGCCGCGACCGCCTCCCGGATCCGGTCCGGCAGCTCGGGGAGCGAGCCTTCGAGGTCGTCGGAGTTCGTCCACAGCACCTCCGCGCCGTCCTCGGCGAATTCGAGGCCGCAGCACGGTCCGTCGAAGTTGTGCGCCAGGCTGAGCGCCGCCCCGCCGGTGCGGGACAGGGCGAGCGCGGCGGATTCGAGCCCGCCCTGCTCGTTCGAGACCGAGTCGGTGTGCCCCGCGTCGTCGAACACGAAGGTCCACCCGCCGATCCGCCCGGCCAGCAGCGCGGAGGCGCAGTCGGTCTCGCCGAGCGCGGTGCGCGGCAGCGAGGAGTGCTCGTCGGCCCGCTCCTCGGGGAGCGTGCAGGGGCGCGCGTGCGCGAGCCGCGCCCCGAGCGCTTCCAGCGCTTCGCGCGGCTGGAGGTCGCGCACCAGGTGCACGATCTGGTGCGGGTCCTCCGCGCCGAGTTCGGTGATCCACGCGGGGCGGCCCCCGGAATCCAGTGCTGCGGCGGGGAAGGCGGGTTCGGGCATCGTCGTCTCCAGTCGGTTCGGTTCTTCTCGGCACCTTGCCCCAGGGCACCGACAATTCCGTCCCGGTACGGTCAGGTGGAGGTCTTCGCCGTGTGAGCGGACTTCCGGCTCCAAGCGTGTCCCGCTCTCCGGAATGGCCGGACTGCAGATTTCGTCCACAGTGGACGAAAGAGTCGGGGGCGAGTCTCCCCGGATCCGAACCCCCGGTCGCGGCACCACCCGCTGCGCTCCCACCCGCTGCGCTCCCCACCATTGCGCGACCACCCGCTGCGGAACCCGCCGACGCGCCCCGGAACCGCGCGAGGGGAACGCGGGGCGCGGGCGCTCAGGTCAGCGCCACCGCCAGCAGCGGAGCCGCCCGCAGGTCGTCCATCGTCCACGTCACCCCGGCCAGCGCGCAGCCTATGCGGGTCACCGCGGCCTCGTCGGTCTCGCCCGGCTCCAGGTGGGCGCGCTCCACGATGCCGGCGGCCGCGGCGGCGGCGCGCACCTCGGCCGGTGGTTCGGCGGTCTCGTGATCGAGGTCGTCGGAAGTCGTGCGGTACGCGCGCGAACCGTCCACCGCGTAGTCGAGGCTGAGCAACCCGCTGATGTTGGCGTGCAACGTCACCGCCGGGCCGCCGGACGCGGAGAGGGCTTCCGCCGGTGCTCGCGGGACGGTCCGCGGGACCTCCGGCTCCTGCAGCGCGGACCAGTCCCCGGTGCGCATCCCGTCGAGCAGTGCGCGCATCGTGTCCAGGCCACCGACCTGGAAGGTGGTGCCCGCGTCGTCGAAGACCAGTGTCCAGCCGCCGATGCGGGTCGCCAGCAGCACCGACAGGCACTGCGGATCGCCGAGCGCCGCGCGCGGCAGCGAGGTGAACTCGTCCGGCCGCTGTTCGGGCAGCGTGCACGCCGCGGCGGAACCCGGGTCCGCGCCGAGCACCTCCAGCGCCCGCGCCGGTTCCAGGTCGCGCACCAGGTGCGCGGTGTGGTTCGGACCCGGCACGTCCAGTTCGGACAGCCAGATCGGATAACCGGTGGCGTCCAGGGTTCCAGGTGGGAAACCGGGCGTGGGCATGGCG
The DNA here is from genome assembly GCF_020176775.1 of Saccharopolyspora sp. 6M. Taxonomy (NCBI): domain Bacteria; kingdom Bacillati; phylum Actinomycetota; class Actinomycetes; order Pseudonocardiales; family Pseudonocardiaceae; genus Saccharopolyspora; species Saccharopolyspora sp. 6M. Next base: position 14,064 of record NZ_JAIUJZ010000181.1, on the reverse strand, counting down.
GCTCCTCGTCGTCGTCGGCGGGTGCCGGTGAGTCTGCCCGGTGCGGTGGCGGCCGCCGCGGTTCCGCGCGCTCCCCGCTGCCGAACGCGGGAATCCCCTCGCCCGCTCGCCCAACGGGTGCTGCACCGTTCTCCGGAGGAGACCGGGCGGGCCGCTCCGCCGCGCGCGGGCGGTGGGCGACGGCACCGCGACCCGCGGTGACGGGATGCCGAGCGGTTCACACTTCCTTGACAAGGCACGACGCAGGCTGAAAAGTTGACGAGTCGTTCCAATGCGACGGTGTGCAGGAAACCGGTGCGAATCCGGTGCGGTCCCGCCACTGTGAACGGGGAGCCGCGTCCACCAGCGCCACTGTCGGGCAGCCGATGGGAAGGCCGGGCGCGACGTCGATCCGCGAGTCAGGAGACTGGCACCGTCGTACCGATTCGCACGGGGTCGCGGAGCCCCGGAGGAGGTACGCAGTGCACCCGGATTCGCCGCACACGCCCGGTTTCCCCGCTGTTCCCGAACCGGCCCGCGCCGCGTGAGCGGCGTGATCGGCCGCAGGCGGCTGCTCGCGGGCGTGGCCGGAGCGATCGCCGCGGTCCCCCTCGTCTCCTGCGCCGGCGGTTCCGGGGCGAGCGCGGGCAGGCTGCGGCTGGCGTTCCCCGCCGGTGGCGCCACCGAATCGCTCGACCCGCACACCGGTTCGCTGTTCGTCGACCAGGCCCGCGCGAAGGCGCTGTTCGACACGCTCGTCGGCTACGCCGACGACATGAGCGTGGTGCCGCGGCTCGCCGAGAGCTGGCAGCCCGACCCGACCGGTACCCGGTGGCGGATCCGGTTGCGCCCGGCCGAGTTCCACGACGGCAGGCCGGTGACCGCCGAGGACGTGCTGTTCACCTACCGGCGCATCGCCGACGACGCCACCGCGGCCCAGTCCGCTTCGCACTTCGCCGACGTCGACTTCGGCGCCAGCCGGGCGATCTCGGCGACCGAACTGGAACTCGTGCTGGGCGCGCCGAACTTCGAGTTCCCGTCGGCGTGGGGCGCGCCCGCCACCGAGATCGTGCCCGCGGGCACCACCGACTTCACCGCGCCCGTCGGCTCCGGCCCGTTCCGGTTCGTCTCCTTCGAACCCGGTGGGACCGCCGTGTTCGCCCGCTTCGACCGGCACTGGTCCGGGCCCGCGACCCCGGCCGAGCTGGAATTCGTGCCCATGGAGCAGGAGAGCGCCCGGGTCAACGCGCTGCTGTCCGGGCAGGTCGACTACGCGCACGACGTGAGCGCCAACTCGGTGCGGCTGCTGGAGCAGGGCGGCCGGGCGCGGGTGCACTCGGCGCCGTTCGGCACCATGCAGGCCCTGCTGCTCAAGGTGGACCGGCCGCCGTTCTCCGATCCGCGGCTGGTGCGGGCGGTGCGCGTCGGCCTGGACCGGCAGGCGCTGCTGGACATCGCGCTCAGCGGGCAGGGCAGGCTCGGCAACGACCTGTTCGGCGCCGGGCTGAAGTACTACCCGCCGGACCTGCCCGCGCCCGCGCGCGACGTCGACGCCGCCCGCGCGCTGCTGCGCGAAGCCGGGGCAGACGGGCTGAGCTGGGAGCTGCAGACCAGCTCCGTCGACCCCTACTTCGAATCCGCCGCCAGCCTCATCGCCCAGCAGCTCGGCGAGACGGGGATGCGCGTGTCGCCGCGGATCGGGCCGGCCGAAACGTACTTCTCCGACATCAAGGAGCACGGCGTCGCCTCGCTGTCCCGGACCGCGGCGCTGCCGGTGCCGACGTTCCTCGGGCAGCGCATGACCTCGGACGCGGGGAGCAACAACTACACCGGGTACCGCTCCGCCGAGTTCGACGAGCTCTACGGGCGGGCGCTGGCCACCGCCGACGACGCCCGCCGAGCCGACCTGCTGGTGCGCGCGCAGCGGCTCGCCCGGGAGAACAGCGGCAACGTGGTGTGGGGCTTCAGCGGCTGGAACGTCGCCACCGCCACCTCCGTGGCCGGGGTGCGGGGCGCGCCGCCGAACTCGCTGGACTGGGCCCGCTTCGATCGGGTGAGCGTGGGTTGATCGCGCCCGCCGCGCGGGCGTCCGCCGCGGTGCTGCCCCGGCTCGGCGTGGCGCTGGTGCAGATCGCCGCGGTCGCCGTCGGCGTGTTCGCGCTGACCGCGCTGCTGCCCGGCGACACCGCGCAGGTCGTGCTCGGCGAGCACGCCGACACCGGACAGGTGGAGGTGCTGCGGCGGCGGCTCGGGCTCGACCAGCCGTGGGGGACGCGGTTCGCGCAGTGGGCCGGCGGGGTGCTGCACGGCGACCTCGGCACCTCGCTGCGCACCGGCAGGCCCGTCCTCGACGAGATCACCCGCAACGCCGCCACCACCGCGCTGCTCACCGCGCTGACGCTGCTGGTGGTGCTGCCGCTGGCCGGGTGGCTCGGCGTGCGCAGCGGGCTGCGCGCCGGGAGCCGGTTCGACCGGGCGGTGAACTCGGTGGTGGTGCTGCTGAACTCGGTGCCCGAGTTCGCGCTGGCGCTGCTGCTCGTCGGCGTGTTCGCGGTGCGGGCCGGCTGGCTGCCGGCCACCGCGGGCGGGCTGTCCGGGTGGTCGCTGGTGACGCAGCCCGCGGTGCTGGTGCTGCCCGTCGGCGTGCTCGCCGCGAAGCAGCTCAGCGCGCTCGCCCGCCAAGTCCGCACCGGTGTGGTCACCGCGAACGGCGCCGAGTACGCCACCCACGTGCGCCGCGCCGGTCTCGGCGAGCGCGACGTGGTGCTGCGGCACGTGCTGCCGAACACCATCGGGCCGGTGCTGCAGCAGCTGGCGCGCACCGTGGACGGGCTGCTCGGCGGCGTCGTCGTGGTGGAGGCGCTGTTCGCGCTCGGCGGGATCGGCTCCGGATTCGTGGAAGCGGTCAAGGCCCGCGATTTGCCGGTGGTGCAGGGCTACGCGCTGCTGTTCGCGGCGATCACCATCGGCATCAACCTGGTCATCGACCTGGTGGCGCGGCGGTTCCGGGCGGGTGCGCGGTGAGCCGCGCCGCCGGGTGGCTGCTGCTCGGGGTGCCGCTGCTGGCGGCGCTGGCCGGGCCGGTGCTCGCCGGGCTGCTGCCGGGCGGCGGATCGGTGCGGGCCGCGAACGTCCCGCTGCTGCCGCCCGGGGCGGACCACCCGCTGGGCACCGACGTGCTCGGGCGGGACGTGCTGGCCCTCGCGCTGCACGGCGGGGGTTCGGTGCTGGTGCTGGCGGGCGGCGCGCTGGTGCTGACCTACCTGGTGGGGGTGCCGCTGGCGCTCGCCGCCGTCGGGCAGCCCCACCGGTGGGTCGACCGGTGGCTGACCCGCGGACTGGACCTGGTGCTGGCGCTGCCCGGGTTGCTGGTGCTCATGGTGCTGGCCGCGACCGGCACTCGGACCGGGGCGGCGCTCGTCGTCGCCGTCGCGCTGCTGCAGCTGCCCGCGGTGGTGCGGATCGTGCGCAGTGCGGCGCTCGGCGCCCGGCGGCGCGGCGTGGTGGAAGCCATGGCGCTGCAAGGGGAATCGTGGTGGCGGGTGCACTTCGGTTACGTCGGGCGCGGCGTGCTCGGGCCCGTCGCGGTGGACGCGGGCGGGCGGCTGAGCCTGGTGCTGTACCTGGTGGCCTCGGCGAACTTCCTCGGCCTCGGGATCGACCCGGCCACCGCGGACTGGGCGGTGCTGGTGGAGCGCAACCAGGAGGCGCTGTTCCTGCAGCCGTGCGCGGTGCTGGTGCCCGCGGGCCTGCTCGTGGCGCTGTGCACCGGCCTCAACCTGCTCGTGGACCGGTACCTGGTCACCGGGGGACCCGCTCGGCGCTGAACCGGCCGCGGTCGAGCCGCACGCCCAGCGCCACCAGCGCGGTCAGCGCGATCGCGACCACCAGCGGCAGCCGCGCCGAGGCGGCGGTGGCAGCGCCGGCGAACGCGGTGCCCGCCGACCCGGCGGTGATCTTCAACGCGCCGGTCCAGACGAAGACCTGCCCGCGCGCCGCGTCCGGTGCGTGCTCGCTGCGCGCGGCGAGCGTCGCGGCGAAGAAGTAGCCGTTGGCGATCCCAGCGCCCGCGTAGGCAGCGGCGGCGAACCCGAACGACGGTGCCGACGCGATCAGCACCAGCGCGGCCACCACCACCGCCGCCGACCGGACCACCAGGCGATCCGCCTCGCCGGACGGCGGCCGCACCAGCACCCCCGCCGAGCCCGCCAGGTTCCCCAGCCCGTAGGCCGCGGTCAGTACACCGGCCGCGGCACCACCGGTGCTCACCACCGCCGCCACCGGCAGCACCGCCACCCCGAACGCGACCGCCGTGGTCAGCAGCAGCATCCGCCGCAGCGGCCCGGAAGCGAGCATCAGCAACAGCGTGCGGGCCGGGCGCGGCACCGCACCCGGGCTCGCCGGCGGCGGCGCCGCGGGCGGCAGCAGCACGAACCCGGCTGCGACGACCGCCCCACCGGTCAGCACCAGGGCCGCCACCAGCGGCGAGCTCCACGCCGCGACCGCCGCGACGACCGTCGGCCCCACCGTGCCGCCGATGCCGTAGGTCGCGACGTCCCAGCCCTGTGCCCGGCGCTGCGCGGTGCGGCCGGTCCCGGCGATCGCGGGCAGCCTGCTGCTGATGCCCCCGGTCAGCAGCGGCCCCAGCGAGCCGGCCGCCACCAGCAGCACGGCGGGCATCGGCGCGGGCGCCACCGGCAGCAGCAGCACCGCCGCCGCGAGCGCGGCACCGTGCGCGGCGCTGGCGGCGGCGATCACCCGCCGCCCGTCGCGCGCGGTGTCCAGCACCCGGGCGACGAACGGGCCGAGCAGGTGCGGCGCGGTGGTGCAGGCGCCGAGCGCGCCCGCCAGCCACCCGGGGCCACCGGTGTCGTGCACCAGCAGCACGACGGCCACCACCGCACCCCCGTCCGAGGTGCGGGCCAGCGTCGCGGCCACCGCGTAGCGGGCGAGCCCGCCCCGGACGGCCGTGGTCAACGTCGCAGGTCGAGCAGGTCGACGAGCCGCGCCACCTCCGCGCGCTCCGCGGTCGGGAGGCCCAGCACCGGGCGCGGCAGGTTCGGGTGCGCGACGAGCCCGAGCTCCTCGGCGATCGCGGACACCACGCGCAGGCTGCCGCACCGGCCGAACAGCTCCCACAGCGGCGCCAACCGGTCCGATTCCGCGGTCGCCGCGGCGGCATCCCCGGCGAACGCGGGGCGCGCGATCGCCGCCGCGGCCTCCGGCACCGTCCCGGCCAGCACCGAGTACCAGGCCCGGCACCCGGCGAGGATGCCCTCGGCGGCCAGCGGATCACCGGCGACCCCGATCGTCACCGGCTCCGGCAGCAGGCCGCGCAACCGGGAGACGCGGTCCACCGGCTCCGGCACCCCGGGGATCTTGACCGAGGCGACGTTCGGCAGCGCCGCGATCAGCGCGTGCAGCTCGTCGGTGAACGTGACGTGCGTGGTCCCCGGGTTGTCGTACACCACCAGCGGGACCGACAGCGCCGCGGTGACGTCCGCGTAGAGCCCGAACACCTCCTCGTCGGTCAGCGCCTGGTACGACACCGGGGCGAGCAGCACGCCCGCCGCCCCGGCCTCCTGCGCGTCCTCGGCCAGCGCCAGCACCTCGCGGGTGCGCAGCGCGCCGATGCCGACGAGCACCGGGACGTCCCCGGCGTGCCGCACGGCGAGCCGCGCGACCCGGGCGCGCTCCGCCCGGTCCAGGTACGGGTAGCTGCCGGTGGAGCCGAGCGCGGTGATCGAGTCGACGGGGGCGGTGGCGAGCCGTTCGACGAGCCCCGCGAACGCGGCTTCGTCGACGCCTCGGTCGGTGACGGGGGTCAGCGGGAACGCGCTGAGTCCGGTGAACATGCGTCCTCCTCGGAGGTCAGGCCGGCAGCGCGGCGTCGAGCGCGCCGCGCAGGTCGGCGATGAGGTCGTCGGCGTCCTCCAGCCCGACTGCGAGCCGCAGGTGGCCGTAGCGCTGGAACTGCTCGGGGTAGTGCTCGTCGCCGCCGCGCGCCCCGGCCGCGACGTGCACGATCAGCGACTCGTCGTGCCCCAGCGACACCGCCGAGGTGATCACCCGCAGCGCGGCCGTGAACCGGTTCTGCACCGCCGGATCGCCGTCCAGCGCGAACGCCAGCACCGCCCCGCAGCCGCGGCCGCCGAACTGCCGCGCCGCGAGCTCGTGCTGCGGGTGCCCGGGCAGCCCGGGGTAGGCGACGAACGCGATCCGCGGCTCGGCGTCCAGGAATTCGGCGATGCGCTGCGCGTTCGCCAAGTGCTGGCGCAGCCGCAGCGGCAACGTCACCGACCCCCGCATGATCAGCCAGGCGTTGAACGGGGCGAGCACGCCGCCGACGTCGACGCCCGCGTCCGCCCGGATCCGCGCGACGAGTTCGCGGGAACCGATGACCGCGCCGCCCATGGCGTCGCCGTGCCCGTTGATGAACTTCGTCAGCGAGTGCACCACCAGGTCCGCCCCGTCGGCGAGCGGCCGGTACAGCGGCGGCGGGGTGAACGTGCCGTCCACGCTCAGCAGTGACCCCGCCGCGTGCGCGATCTCGGCGACCGCGGCGATGTCGGTGACCGCGGTCGTCGGATTGGCGATGGTCTCCACGTGCACGAGCCGGGTCGCAGGGCGCATCGCCGCGCGCACCGCGTCCAGGTCGGTGGTGTCGACGAACGTGGCCTCGATGCCGTAGCGGCTCGGCAGCAGCTCCGCGAACAACCGCCACACCGCCTCGTAGGTCACCGCCGAGACGACCACGTGGTCGCCCGCGCGCAAGTGCGTGAAGAACACGGCGTGCAGCGCGGCGACCCCGCTGGCGAACACCAGCGCCGACTCGCCGCCGTCCATCGCGGCGAGCTTCGCTTCCAGCGCGTGCTGGTTGACGTTGCCGTTGCGGGCGTAGATCCGGGTGTTCGGGTCCGACCAGGACAGCTGCGACGGGTCGTCCGGCAGCAGGTAGGAGTTGGCCAGCACCAGCGGGGTGCGCAGCGCCCCCGAGGCGTCGGTGGCGTTGCCGCCGTGCACCGCCCACGTCGCGTCGGAGACGGTGGCCGGATCGTGCTTGTCGGGCATCAGCTTCCCTTCGTCGTGCGCAGCAGCGCGCCGAGGTCGGCGGCGAACTCCGCCGCCCGCCGCGGGGTGATCGTCGAGGAGGTCACGCGCAGCGCCCCCGCACCGCGTCCGGTGACCGCGAACCCGGAGCCGCCGCGCACCGCCCAGCCGCGCGCGGCGAGCTCCCGGACGAGCCGTTCTTCCCGCCGTCCCACCGGGATCCACGCGTTGAGCCCGTCCCCGGCGGGCAGCTCCACGCCCTGCTCGGTGAGCGCGCCGGTCAGCGAGCTCAGCCGCCGCGCGTACCGGTCGCGGGCGCGGCGCAGCAACCGCGCGGTGCCCGGGTCGTGCAGCAGCGCCGACACCAGGTGCTGCAGCACGTGGCTCACCCACCCGGCCGAGGAGCTCAACCGGGTGCTCAGCCGCGCGGCGCTGCCCGGGTCGCACAGCACGAACGCGAGCCGCAGGTCCGGGCCGAGGAACTTCGACACCGACCGCACCAGGGCCCAGCGCGGCGCGTCCGCGGGCGTGATGCGGTGGTAGGCGCGGGCGGAGATCGCGGAGAAGTGGTCGTCCTCGACGACCAGCACCTCCGGCCGCCGGGACAGCAGCGCGCGCAGTTCCGCGGCGCGTCCGGCGGTGATCGCGGCGCCGGTCGGGTTGTGCGCGCGGGGCGTGCACACCACCGCCCGCGCGCCCGCGTCCAGCGCGCGGGCCAGTCCGTCGGGCGTCATGCCGTCCGCGTCCACCGGAACCGGCGTGCTGCGGAACCCGTTGAGCCGCATGGTGCCGACGCCGGCCAGGAAGCACGGGTCCTCCACCGCGACCGCGTCCCCGCGGGTGAGGTGCGCCCCGAGCAGCCGCTCCACCGCGTCCACCGCGCCGTGCGCGAGGACCAGGTCGTGCGGGACGTCCCCGACGTCCGGGGCGAGCTCCGATTCCGCCCACGCCGCGAGGGATTCGTCGACCGGCGCGCTCCCGTACAGCACCGGCGGGCGGCCGGCTCCGAACGCGGCGCGCAGGTCGGGCAGCAGAGCGGGGTCCGGGTTGCCGTCGGCGAGGTTCACCAGTTCCCCCGCGGCACCGCGGCCTTCGCCGTCCACCGCGGGCAGGCCGCGCACGACCGTGCCGCCGCGCCGCCGGGTCTCCACGATCCCGGCGGCGGCGAGCTGCGCGTAGGCCGCCGCCGCGGTGTTGCGGTTGACGCCCAGTTCGGCGGCGAGCTCCCGGATCGGCGGCAGCGCGCTGCCCGCGACCAGGGCCCCGGTGGCGATCAGCCCTCGGACCGAGTCGGCGATCTCGGCGGCGGTGGTGCCGCGCACGCGTCCTCCCGACATGCCATCGACCGTAAATGTCCTAGGACAAAAAGGGAAGGTCAGGTGGTGTTCGGCACTCCGGGAGAGGGATCGGCGCGGTGCGGATCCGGTCGGACCCGCCGCGGCGGCCATCCACCGCAACGTCGTCGCGGCGGGCGGAGCAATTCCGCCCCGGGCACCTTGACCACCCCGGTGTTAGCGCTAACACTGGCGGCTCGATCACGGCTGGCGGAGGAGCGGGTGCGGGCGATGAGCGGCGAAACCGGTGGTCCGGCGGTCGGTGCGCCCGGCCAGCGGGCTTCCCTCGGCGACGTGGCCCGGCTCGCCGGGGTCTCGCAGATGACCGTCTCCCGCGTCGTCAACGGCACCGGTCCGGTGCGGGCCGAGACGCGGCGCCGCGTGCTCGACGCGGTGGAACACCTCGGCTACCGGCCCAACCCGCACGCCAGGGGACTGGCCACCGGGCGGTCCCGGGTGCTGGGCGTGGTGGCGCTCGACTCGGTGCTGCACGGACCCGCCAGCACCCTGTTCGGCATCGAGAACGCCGCCCGCGAAGCCGGGTTCGCGGTGTCGGTGGCCAGCGTCCGCGAACCGGGCCGCGCCCGCGTCGGCGAAGCCGTCGACGCGCTGCGCGGGCAGGGCGTCGCCGGGATCGTCGTCATCGCGCCGCACGCCGAAACCGGGCGCTCCCTGGACGAACTGCCCGGCGACGTGCCGGTCGTCGCCGTCGCCGACACCGACCAGGCGCCCGTGCCGGTCGTGGCCGTGGACCAGCGCGACGGCGGCCGCCGCGCCACCGAACACCTGCTCTCCCTCGGCCACGACGAGATCTGGCACCTCTCCGGGCCCTGCGGCTGGTTCGAGACCGAAGCCCGCGAACAGGCGTGGCGGGACGCGCTCGCCGCCCACGGCGGCACCGCGCCACCGGTGCTGCGCGGCGACTGGAGCCCGCGCTCCGGCTACGAGGCCGGGCTGGAACTGCTGCGGCACCCGACGGCCTCGGCCGTGTTCGCCGCCAACGACCAGATGGCGCTCGGCCTGCTGCGCGCGCTGTCCGAAGGCGGCCGATCGGTGCCCGGCGACGTGCGGGTCGTCGGTTTCGACGACGTGCCCGAAGCCGCCTACTACTCACCACCGCTGACCACCGTGCGTCAGGACTTCCTCGCGCTGGGGCGCAAGACCTTCGACCAGCTGCTGCGGCTCGTCGAAGGGGAGGACGTACCGGGCCGGGCGATCGTGCGCGCCGAACTCGTCGTGCGCGAGAGCACCGGCCCCATGCGGTGACCTACCCGGCCACCGGATCGACTTCGACGACGAAGACGAGGGGACGAGGACCATGATCAGCGCCGATGGCCTGCGGCTGTCCATGAACTGGATGGACAACCTCATCCTGATCGTCTACTTCGCGGTGGTGCTCGGCATCGCGCTCGCCGCGCGGCGCAGCGTCCGCAACAGCCTGGACTTCTTCCTCTCCGGCCGATCGCTGCCGGCCTGGGTGACCGGGCTGGCGTTCGTGTCCGCGAACCTCGGCGCCACCGAGATCCTCGGCATGGCCGCCAACGGTGCGCAGTACGGCGCCTACACCATCCACTGGTACCTGATCGGCGCGATCCCGGCGATGGTGTTCCTCGGCCTGGTGATGATGCCGTTCTACTACAACTCGAAGGTGCGCAGCGTCCCCGAGTTCCTGCTGCTGCGGTTCAGCAGCTCCTCGCACCTGCTCAGCGCTGCGCTGTTCGCCATCGCGTCGGTGCTGATCGCGGGCGTGAACCTGTTCGCGCTGGCCATCGTGCTGCGCGCCCTGCTGGGCTGGCCGCTGCCGCTGTCCATCGGGCTCGCCGGCGTGTTCGTGCTCGCCTACATCATCATCGGCGGGCTGTCCTCGGCGATCTACAACGAGGTGCTGCAGTTCTTCGTGATCGTCGCCGCGCTGGTGCCGCTGACCGTGCTCGGGCTCGCCCGCGTCGGCGGCATCGACGGGTTCATCGACCAGGTCTTCGCCGGGCCGGGGCCGGAATTCCTCACCGCGTGGGGCGGAACCGGCTTCGGGCAGGAGAACCCGCTCGGCGCGAACTGGCTCACCATCACCCTCGGGCTCGGGTTCGCGGTGTCCTTCGGGTACTGGACGACGAACTTCGCGGAGGTGCAGCGCTCGCTGTCCGCCCGGAACCTCTCCGCGGCGCGGCGCACCCCGCTGATCGCGGCGTTCCCGAAGATGTTCATCCCGCTGATCGTGGTGCTGCCCGGCATCATCGCGCTGCTGGTGTACCCGCAGATCGGGCAGGGCGCCTACGACTACAACGACGCGATCCCGCTGCTGATGCGGGATCTGCTGCCGAACGGGGTGCTCGGGCTCGCCGTCACCGGGCTGATGGCCTCGTTCATGGCGGGCATGGCCGCGAACGTCTCCAGCTTCAACACCGTGTTCACCACCGACATCTGGCGGCCCTACCTGAAACCGGGGATGCCCGACGAGCACTACCTGCGGGTGGGCCGGGTGATCACCGCGGTCGGGGTGCTGGCCGGGATGGGCACCGCGTTCATCGCGGCCTCGTTCAGCAACATCATGAACTACCTGCAAACCCTGTTCAGCTTCTTCAACGTGCCGCTGTTCGCCACGTTCATCCTCGCGCTGTTCTGGAAGCGGATGACCGCGAAGGCGGGGTTCTGGGGGCTGCTGGCGGGAACGGTGGCGCCGATCAGCTTCTACGTCGCCTACAAGACCGGGATGGTGCCGATCAGCACCGACCAGGGCGCCAACATGATCTCCTCGATGATCGCGTTCACGGTGGACGTCGCGGTGAGCGTGCCGGTGGCGTTGGCCACCGCGCCGAAACCGGACCACGAGCTGCGCGGCCTGGTCTACTCCCGCGCCGCGGCCGCCGACGCCGGTGAGGTGCTGCCCGGCGACTCCGCCTGGTACCGCCGCCCGGCACTGCTCGGCTGGGGCGCGATCGTGCTCGCCGCGCTGTGCTACCTGCCGTTCTCGTTCTGAGTTCTCCCCTGATGTGCAACGGAAAGGAGGCCGCCATGACCGAACCGGAACCGCACGGCAGGCCCGACGAGCACGCCGCCGACGTGGCGGAGCTGGAACGCGGATCCGGCACCGCGGCCCGGCTGTTCGACGTGCGCAGCGTGATCGGCGGGCTGTTCGTCTTCTACGGACTGCTCATCGGCGGGGCCGGGCTGTTCGCCGGTGAAGCCGCGATCGCCAAGGCGCAGGGCATCAACATCAACCTGTGGACCGGGGTGTCGATGCTGCTCGTCGGGGCGTTCTTCCTGCTGTGGCAGCGGATCCGCCCGTTGCGCCACGAACCTCCAGCGGAATGAGCGGGTTCCTCCCGGGCCGCGAACGGATCGGAGAAGACGACGGATGAAGATCAGCCACCTGGACACCTTCGTGCTCGGCACCCCGTGGCGCGACCTCACCTACGTGCGGGTGCACACCGACGACGGGCTCGTCGGCGTCGGCGAGACCCGGATGCTCGGACACACCCAGGCGCTGCTCGGCTACCTGCGCGAAGCCGAACCGCGCCACCTCGTCGGCACCGACCCGTTCGACCTGGAATCGCTGGTGTGGCGGATGAAGCACGGCGACTACGGGCGGGCGGGCGAGATCGCCATGTCCGGCATCGCCTGCGTCGAGATGGCCTGCTGGGACATCATCGGCAAAGCGCTCGGCCAGCCGGTGTGGCGGCTGCTCGGCGGCAAGGTGCGGGACCGGATCAAGGCCTACGCCAACGGCTGGTACACCGTGGAGCGGACGCCCGAGGAATTCCACGCCGCGGCAAGGGAAGTCGTCGACCGCGGGTACCGCGCGCTCAAGTTCGACCCGTTCGGTCCCGGCCGCTGGGAACTGGAGGCCGACGAGCGCCGCCGCTCGGTGTCGCTCGTCGAAGCCGTCCGCGACGCCGTCGGGCCCGACGTGGAACTGCTCGTCGAGATGCACGGCCGGTTCACCCCCGCCGAAGCCGTCCGCATCGCCGGGGAACTCGTGCCGTACTCGCCCAGCTGGATCGAAGAACCCGTGCCACCGGAGAACTTCGCCGCACTGTCCACAGTGGCCGAGAAGGTGGACGTGCCGGTCGCGACCGGGGAACGCGTGCACGACCGCATCGAGTACCGCGAGCTGTTCGAGCGGCGCGCCGCGGACATCATCCAGCCCGACATCGGGCACCTCGGCGGGATCCAGGAGACCCGCAAGCTCGCCGCCACCGCCGAGACGCACTACGTGCTCGTGGCCCCGCACAACGTCGGCGGGCCGGTGCTCACCGCCGCCAACCTGCACCTCGCCGCGGCCACCACCAACTTCAAGATCCAGGAGCACTTCAACGACTTCGCCGACCGGCACGTGCAGCAGGCCGCGCCCGGGCTGCCCGAGGTCGTGGACGGGTACTTCGCGCTGCCCACCGCGCCCGGGCTCGGCGTCGAGCTCGACGTGGACTTCGTGCGCGAGCACCCGCCGGAGAGCGCGCACTTCGACCTCTACGCCCAGGACTGGCAGTTCCGCGGCACCGGGAGCGGCCGGTGACCGCGCGCGCCGTCGTCATCGACCGGCCCGGCGAACTCCGCGTCGCCGCCGCCGACCCCGTCGAACCCGGGCCGGGCGAAGCGCTGGTCCGCATCGCCTGGAGCGGCATCTGCGGCTCCGACCGGGAACTGTTCACCGGCGGGCGACCCGACGGGTTCGTCCGCTACCCGGTGGTGCCCGGGCACGAGTGGTCCGGCACCGTGCTCGCCGTCGGACCGGACGTTCCCGCCGACTACCTCGGGCACCACGTCGTCGGCGAGGGGTTCCGCGGCTGCCAGTCCTGCGACGCGTGCCGGCGCGGCGAGAACAACCTGTGCACCACCGGGTACGCCGAAACCGGGTTCACCTCGCCCGGCGCCTGGTGCGACCACCTGCTGCTGCCCGCGCGGCTGCTGCACGTGCTGCCGCCCGAAGCCGACCTGCGGGCCGCGGCCGTGCTCGAACCCGCCGCCTGCGTCGGCGAGGCGTGCCTGCGGCTCGGCGGTGTCGCCGGGGAGCGGGTGGCCGTCGTCGGCGGCGGCAGCCTCGGCTTGCTCGGCGCGCAGCTGCTCGGCGCCACCGGGCCCGCCGAACTCGTCGTGGTCGAACCCCGCGCCGGGCGGGAGGAGCTCGCCGAGGCGTGCGGGGCCACCGCGGTGCTCACCCCGCTCGAAGCGGTGCGCCGCTGCGGGCGGTTCGACGCGGTGCTGGAGACCGCGGGAACACCGGGCGCCGCCCACCTGGCGACCCGGCTGGCCCGCCGCGGCGGGCGGGTCGCGCTCACCGGGCTGCCGCCGGAATCGGACTCGCTGGTGACCGCGCGGCTCGTCTCCGCGCAGCTCACCCTGCACACCGTGTTCGGCGCGCCGTCGCGGGCCTGGACGCACGTGGTGCGGCTGTTCACCGCCGGGGTGCTGGATCCGGGCCGGATCATCACCCACGAGTTCGACCTGGCGGACGCCGCGACCGCCCTGGATCTGCTCACCGACTCCGGCTCGCAGGTGGGCAAGATCCTCCTGACCCCCGGGTCGGGGAGTGAACGGACCGTTCGTCCCATCTAGTTGGTCGAACGGTCCGTTCACCCGCGGAGTGAGCGAGATCGTCTCGGCGCCGGGAGGAGTGAACGGACTGTTCGTCCCATCTAGTTGGTCGAACGGTCCGTTCACCCGCGGAGTGAGCGAGATCGTCTCGGCGCCGGGAGGAGTGAAC